>NZ_JBKGTW010000001.1:0-129780 GCF_046546535.1 Neisseria sp. WLZKY-1 | reverse complement strand
AAGAAACCGACAGCCAATGTTAAACATCTTCTGTCTGTTTTTGTCGCAGTGTGAGGCTCGCGCACTCACACTTATCGGTAATCGTTTTGTTAAAGAACAGCGCTGTCAAAGCAGCGAAGACGTGAACTATACAGAACCCCGAAACCCTTTGCAAGCTTTTGTGCGGAAATATTTCGAACGTTTCAAAAACACCAATGTTTCGTAAAGAAATTTTCTTACACCGTTCAATCAGATTCTGCCCATGCGGATTGGCGGGCGTATAATCCGCCCTTTTATTTTGACTACCGACCATACAAAAGGAATACCGATGAATTTTCCGCCGCGTTACGTTTCTGCCACCCGCATGCGCCGCATGCGCAAAGACGACTTCTCCCGCCGCCTCATGCGCGAACACACGCTTACCGCCGACGACTTGATTTACCCTGTGTTCGTACTCGAAGGCAGCGGACAGGAAGAAAACATCCCGTCCATGCCCGGCGTGAAACGCCAAAGCCTCGACAAACTGCTTTTTACCGCCGAAGAAGCCGTCAAACTCGGCATCCCCATGCTCGCGCTGTTCCCCGTCGTTACCCGCAACAAAACCGCCGCCGCCGAAGAAGCCTACAACCCCGAAGGCCTCGTACCCACCGTTGTCCGCGCCCTGTGCGAGCGGTTTCCCGAGCTGGGCATCATGACCGACATCGCGCTCGACCCCTATACCGTGCACGGCCAAGACGGCCTCACCGATTCAGACGGCTATGTGCTTAACGACGAAACCATCGAAGTATTGGTGCGCCAAGCCCTGTGCCACGCCGATGCAGGCGCGCAGGTTGTCGCCCCGTCCGACATGATGGACGGCCGCATCCTCGCCATCCGCGAAGCCCTCGAGGACGCAGGCCACATCCACACCCGTATCATGGCTTACTCCGCCAAATACGCCTCCGCCTTTTACGGCCCGTTCCGCGATGCCGTCGGCAGCAGCGGCAATCTCGGCAAAGCCGACAAAAAAACCTACCAGATGGATCCGGCCAACAGCAACGAAGCCCTGCACGAAATCGCCCTCGACATCCAAGAGGGCGCAGACATGGTGATGGTGAAACCCGGCCTGCCGTATCTCGACATCGTGCGCCGTGTCAAAGACGAGTTCGGCGTACCAACCTACGCCTACCAAGTCTCCGGCGAATACGCCATGCTGCAGGCCGCCATCCAAAACGGCTGGCTCGACGGCGACAAAGTTATCTTAGAAAGCCTGCTCGCATTCAAACGCGCCGGCGCCGACGGCATCTTGACTTACTACGCCATTGAAGCTGCCAAACAGCTCCGCCGCTGACAAAAGGCCGTCTGAAAACCCGAAACCAGGTTTTTCAGACGGCCTTTTGTCTACTTTACTCATCCCCTATCCATAAACCTGCTGTTTTTCCTAGAAGGAAACCGCCATGAAACGCGAAACCATCGCCCTGCACGCCGGCTACCGTTCCGACCCCTCCACCCGCGCCGCCGCCGTGCCCGTCTACCAAACCACCTCCTACACCTTCGACGATACCCAACACGGCGCCGACCTCTTCAACCTCAACGTCGCGGGCAACATCTACACCCGCATCATGAACCCCACCACCGCCGTGCTCGAAGAGCGACTCGCGCAGCTTGAAGGCGGCATCGCCGCGCTGGCGGTGGCAAGCGGCATGGCCGCCATCACCTACGCCGTGCAAACCATCGCGCAGGCGGGCGACAACATCATCGCCACCAAAACCCTCTACGGCGGCACCTACAACTACTTCGCCCACACCCTGCCGCAGCAGGGCATCAAAGTGCGCTTTGTCGATCCCGACAAACCCGAACAAATCGCCGCGCTTGCCGACGCCCGCACCCGCCTCGTTTACGCCGAATCCATCGGCAACCCCGCCATCAACGTTATCGACATCCCCGCCTTTGCCGCTGCCGCACACGCGCAGGGTCTGCCGCTAATGGTCGACAACACCGTCCCCTCCCCTGCCCTCTACCGCCCCATCGAACACGGCGCCGACATCGTCATCCAGTCGCTGACCAAATACATCGGCGGCCACGGCACCACCATCGGCGGCGCGATTATCGACAGCGGCAAATTCGCCTGGGCGGGCAACCCGCGCTTCGATGCCATCCTGAACCAGCCCGACCCCTCCTACCACGGTGTCAATTACAGCGAACACTTCGGCGCCGCCGCCTACATCGCCCGCGCCCGCGTCGTACCGCTGCGCAACACCGGCGCCGCACTCAGCCCGATGAGCGCCTTTTTGCTGCTGCAAGGACTGGAAACGCTTGCCCTGCGTATGGAGCGCCATTGCGAAAACGCCCTCGCCGTCGCCCGCTACCTGCAAAACCACCCGCAAGTCGCCTGGGTCAACTACCCCGCTTTGGACAACAGCCCCTACAAAGCACTGATCGACCGCGACTACGGCGGCAAAGCCTCCGGCCTGCTCAGCTTCGGCATCAAGGGCGGACGCGAAGCAGGGGCAAAATTCATCGACGCACTGCAACTCTTCCTGCGTCTGGTGAACATCGGCGACGCCAAATCGCTGGCCACCCATCCCGCGAGCACCACCCACCGCCAGCTATCGCCCGAAGAGCTGCAAGCCGCAGGCGTCGGCGAAGACATGGTGCGTCTGTCGGTCGGCATCGAACACATCGACGACTTGCTCGCCGATTTGGCACAGGCGCTCGCCGCCGCCAAATAAACGGGCAGCCGTAAAAAGGCCGTCTGAAACCCGATTGCGGTTTCAGACGGCCTTTTGCTTCACATTGCCACGCAGACTTGCGGCGGAACGGAAAAACGTACGGAAAAACATTCGGAGGCCGTCTGAAACCCTTTTTTAGACGGCCTCTCCGCACCCTATTCCCGATGGTAGGGATGATTGTTCAGAATCGACACTGCGCGGTAGAGCTGCTCGGTCAGCAGCACGCGCACCATGCCGTGCGGCAGTGTCAGGCTCGACAGGCGCAGCAGCAGCGCGGCGCGGCTTTTGAGCGCGTCGGTCATGCCGTCGGCGCCGCCGATCAGAAAGCAGACATGTTCGCCGTTCTGCCGCCAGCTTTGCAGATAAGCCGCCAGATCCACCGAGGTCGGCGCTTTGCCGCGCTCGTCCAGCGCCACAACCAGCGCCCCCGCAGGCAGTGCGTCGAGGATGCGTTTTTCCTCCGCCGCCATGCCCTGCGCCGCGTTCACGCCCGCGCCGCGCTTTTCGGGTTTGATTTCCTTCAACACATAATCCACATCGCGGCCGAAGCGCTTGGCGTATTCGTTCACCGCCTCGTCCACCCAGCGCGGCATCTTCGTGCCGACGGCCAACACCGTAATATTCATCTTTATCCTGTCCTTTTTTCTGTTTTCAGACGGCCTCAAAGCCTGTTTGTGCCGCAGGCCGTCTGAAAAACGGGGAAACACGTTTTTCAGACGGCCTCCGATCCTTATTCAAACAGCCGCCCCTGCGCCAGTATTTCGCGCACGGGCGCGAAGTCGCGGCGGTGTTCGGGCAGCACGCCGAAACGTTTGAGCGCGGCAAGGTGTTCCGCCGTGCCGTAGCCCTTGTGCCGCTCAAAGCCGTATTGCGGGAAACGTTTTGCCAACGCATACATTTCCGCGTCGCGCGCCGTTTTCGCCAGCACCGAAGCGGCGGAAATCTCGATGATTTTGCTGTCGCCCTTTACCACCGCCTCGGCAGGCGCGGGCAGATCGGGCGGCACGCGGTTGCCGTCGATAAGGATTTTGTCGGGCACTAGCGCCAGCCCCGCCACCGCGCGGCGCATCGCCAGCATCGCCGCGTGCAGAATGTTCAGTTCGGCGATTTCGTCCGTGTCCGCCGAGGCGATGCTCCACGCAAGCGCCTGCGCCTTGATGCGCGATGCCAGATCGTCGCGTTTTTTCTCGCTGAGCTTTTTCGAGTCGGTCAGCCCCGGCAAATCGTATGTTTCCGGCAAAACCACGGCGGCGGCAAACACGCTGCCCGCCAGCGGCCCGCGCCCCGCCTCGTCCACACCCGCACACACTATCCGCACCACAGCCGCCTCCCGTTTGCAAAAACGCGCAAGGATAACGTGCGGCGCGGCGCTGTCAAGGCCGTCTGAAAAGGCCGTCTGAAAGCGAAAATCCCGCCGCGTATCAAGCCCCTCCCCTGCGCCCGCGCGTAAGAGGGAACAAGGCCGTCTGAAAGCGGCGTTTCAGACGGCCTTAAGTTTCAGACGGCCTTAACCGGTATGCATCACAGGCGGCATCGGAGGCCGTCTGAAACGGGGTTTTACTGCGTTTGCAGCCATTCTTTCACCGCTGCTGCGAGGCGGGGAATGGCGGCTTCGCGGTCTTCGTCGGTGAGCAGCAGTGAGGGGGCGAGGCGGAGGACGTTTGCGCCGGCGACGAGGATCATCAGACCGTGGCGCAGGGCGGCGGCGGTGAGTTCGGCGGCTTTGCCCGCGTAGGGTTCGGCGAGGACGCAGCCGATGAGCAAGCCTTGTCCGCGCACGCTTTGGAAGATGCCGGTGTCGCGGCCGAGCGTTTCGAGGGCGGCGGTGAGGGCTGTGCCTTGGCGGCGGGTGTTGGCGCGGGTGTCTTCGCGGTGGATGAGGTCGAAGGCGGCGCAGCCGACGGCGCAGGCCAGGGGGTTGCCGCCGAAGGTGCTGCCGTGCGTGCCGGGGGCGAAGGCGGGGGCGAGACGGTCGGTGGTGAGCATGGCGGCGAGGGGGAAGCCACTGCCGAGGGCTTTGGCGCTGGTGAGGATGTCGGGGGTAACGCCTGTGTGCTCATAGGCGAAGAGTTTGCCGGTGCGCCCCATGCCGGTTTGCACTTCGTCGAAGATGAGGGCGGCGCCGAAGCGGTCGCACAGTTCGCGGGCGGCGTGCAGGAATTCGGGTGTGGCGGGCAGGACGCCGCTTTCGCCCTGCACGGGTTCGATGATGACGGCGCAGGTGTCTTCGTTAACGGCGGCGGCGAGGGCGGCGGGGTCATTGAAGGGGATGTGGACGATGCCTTCGGGCAGGGGGGCGAAGTCGCGGCTGTATTTGGGCTGGCCGCCGACGGAGACGGTGAAGAGGGTGCGGCCGTGGAAGGCGTTGGTGCAGGCGACGATTTGGTGTTTGTGTGCGCCGAAGGTGTCGCGGGCGTGTTTGCGGGCGAGTTTGAGGGCGGCTTCGTTGGCTTCGGCGCCGGAGTTGCAGAAGAAGACTTTGTCGGCAAAGGTGTGTTCGACGAGGCGGCGGGCGAGGTTTTGCGCGGGTTCGGTGGTGTAGATGTTGGAGATGTGCCAGAGTTTTTGCGCCTGATCGTTCAGGGCGGCGACGAGGGCGGGATGGCAGTGGCCGAGGGCGTTGACGGCGATGCCGCCGGCGAGGTCGATGTATTCGCGCCCTTCGTTGTCCCACACGCGGCTGCCGAGTCCGCGCTCGGGAATGACGGGGGCGAAGGAGAAGTTGGGCGTGAGGTAGTTTTGCATGGCGGGTTTCCTTTGTCGGACGGGTTTCAGACGGCCTTTATGGAGAAAGGCGGCATTATGCGCCGCCATGTTCGGTTTATCCAAGCAGCCCGGCCGTCTGAAAGAAGGCGCGGTAGGCAGCGGCTTTTTTCTGCAGGCTCAAAGGATAGGCGCGGGAGGTGGACGGCAGGCGCGTGAGGGTGAGTTCGCGGCCGGCATAGGGAAAGGGCACGGTTTCGCCCGTTTTGGGCATTTTGATGCCACCGCCCTGTATGCCGAGCAGGATTTCCGTGGCTTTGCCGCCTGTGGTAGCAATGTGGCGGCAGGCGGGCATTTGGCTTAACACGTCCTGCAAATCAACAGGTTCGACCACTTTCAGGAATTTGTCGGATGCGTTGCCGTGTTCGCGGATGGCTTTGTAGACGGTGGGGCAGGAGGCGATGCCGCGTTCGGTTAAAAACGCTTTGATTTTGTCGGCGTCAAACGCTTTTTCAGACGGCTTCTGAAAGTGTGCCGCGTCATTGAAAAACACCAGCCCGTATACGCGCCACATATCGTTTTGGAAATTGGGATAGTGAAATTCCATCGACCGCTTTTCGCCTGCGGGCGGGAAAGTGCCCATCAGCATCACCGTGGCTTGCGGCGGCAGAAAAGGCGGGAAGGGGCGGGTTTCGATAACAGGTTGGTCGGCAGACTCGGACATGGTTTTTCCTTTCAAAAGGGGTTTCAGACGGCATCGGCGGATTGAAACACGCCCCGCGCGCCGTTGACAACCGCGCCGCGTTCAGGAACGTCATTCCCGAGCAGGAGGGAACGGCCTCCCGCGCCCGCCGCAGTTGGCAGGCGGGGAGCGGCGGCGTATAGTGAAAAAACGCAAACCGTTCCCGTTTGCCTGATTTTGGAGACTACAAATGAGCGAGAAAATTTCCCCAAAAGACATCACCGTGTTATCCGCCACCATGCTGATTCCCCTGTGGGCAAAAGCCGTCGAATATGAGCGGCCGGATGCCATCCTGCACGACAAAGAAGCCGCGCGGATGCTGGACATGATTGATTACGACTTCACCCCCTTTGCCAAAGTCAAAGCATCGCAAGTCGGCTGCTGCGGGCGGGCGCGGATACTCGACGAAATGGCGCAGCGTTTTATCGACGGGCATCCCGATGCCGTGGTGGTGCAGCTCGGGGCGGGTTTGGACGCGCGCTACGAGCGCATGGGCAGACCCGCCGTTACCGCGTGGTACGACTTGGACTTGCCCGAAGTGATTGAAGTGCGGCGGATGATGCTGCCCGAGTCGAGCAACCGTTATCTGGGCGTATCCATGTTTGACGAGAGCTGGACGGACACCGTAGCCGCGCACGGCAAACCCGTGCTGCTGGTGATTGAAGGCGTGCTGATGTATTTTGAAGAAGCGCAGGTGCAGGCGTTTTTCCAAATGGTGCAGCGCAAACTGCCCGGCACGCAGATTGTGCTGGATACGCTGTTTAAAAAAATGGTCGGCCGCGCCCAGCAGCACGACGCGCTGCGGCAAATGGGCGAAACGCCGCCCGAATTCCGCTGGGGCGTGGGCAGTGCCGATGACGTGCTCAAACTCGCCCCCGGCAGCCGCCTGGTTGAAGAAATCGGCCTGAGCAGCATCTGCGCCCCGCGCTATCCCTTTATCCTGCGCCTGATTTATAAAACCAAATGGGGACGTGAAAACATGGATATGCGGCTGATGCGGATACAGCTTTGAGGCCGCGCAGACATGGCAAAAGGCCGTCTGAAAGCACCGTTTCAACGAAGTTAAAACCGGTTTTCAGACGACCTTTTGCCGCCAAGCCGCCGCTTCGGTAGAATGCGCGCCCTTATCCCGCAACACAATCAGGAGCAGCAAAATGGAAGATACCGATTTCGACAGCGCCATGGACAACCTCGACGACGCATTGGCCGGTTTTGACGACGTGGCCGTAGAAGGCGGATTCGACAGCGACAGCGACGACGATTCCTGCCCCGGCGGCGCGTGCAAAATCTGAGTTCCGCGTCTGACGCGCCAAAAGGCCGTCTGAAAAACCGATTCGGGTTTTCAGACGGCCTTTTTCGTTTGCGGCCTGCGTTTTTTCAGACGGCCTCACGCACCGGCTGCACCAGCACCCACGGCGCGACCACCACCGCCCACATTTCCTGCTTGTCGGCATAAAAACGCCGCGCCTGTTCTTCCGTCACCAGGCCGAATTTCCCCGCCTCCATCAGGCGGGCGACGGCTTCGCGGTCGTCGTCGGCCACCAGCCGCGCGGCGGCAATCAAATCGACATCGGGCGACACATATACCGCCGCGCCGCGCGCGAAATGGCTTTGCAGGTCTGCCCAAGCGATGCGGGCTGTTTCGAGGTTGAGTTTGTCGTTTAAAAGCGGTTCGGTCATCGGCTGCATCCCATGTCAAAAAGCGGCGATTATAGCCAAAGCCCCAGACGGCCGCTGCCTCGGCTCGTTTTTGCTTTTTCAGAAACGTTATTTCCGCGTAGGCGGGAACGGCCTCCGCCGCAAAAAGTGCGCGCGGTCGGATTTACAAAAAAAGTGTTACACCGTATCATCACGCCTTTTTCGACGCCGCCATATTTCGTGAAGGCCGTCTGAAAACACATTCCGACAAACCTCCGCAGGCGGCAGGCCGTCTGCACCGCCCGCCGCGCGCGGGAACATACGACAATGAATCTATTACTCAGCGGATTACTCCAACGGCTGCTTCTGGCGGCGGCGGCTTTGGCCGTGGTGTGGGGTGTTTATTTTTGGGCGGCATCGTCATGATCGAAGTGGAAAACCTCACCGTCAGCTA
Organism: Neisseria sp. WLZKY-1; assembly: GCF_046546535.1. Lineage (NCBI taxonomy): Bacteria > Pseudomonadati > Pseudomonadota > Betaproteobacteria > Neisseriales > Neisseriaceae > Neisseria > Neisseria sp. WLZKY-1. The sequence goes on along the minus strand of NZ_JBKGTW010000001.1, from coordinate 121,553 downwards.
CCAGCGCAAACCGGCCGTGCACCATGTGGACATGCGTTTCGACAACGCTTCGATGTGGGCGGTGTTCGGCCCCAACGGCGCGGGCAAATCGACGCTGCTCAAAGCCGTGATGCGCCTGATCGAATGCAGCACGGGCAAGGTGTCGTGGCACGGCCTGCGCCGCAGCGACATCGCCTATCTGCCGCAGCAGGCCGACATCGACCGCAGCCAGCCGATGACGGTGTTCGAGCTGGCGGCGATGGGGCTGTGGTACGAAATCGGCTTTTTCGGCCGCGTTAGCGCCGCGCAGAAGGAGCGCGTGATGCAGGCGCTGGCACGGGTGGAAATGGCCGAATTTGCCCACCGCCAGATCGCCCACCTGTCCAACGGCCAGTTCCAGCGCGTGCTGTTTGCGCGGATGCTGGCGCAGAACGCCAAATTCCTGCTGCTCGACGAACCCTTCAACGCGGTGGACGCGAAAACGACCTACGCCCTGCTCGACGTGCTGCGCCAGTGCAACGCCGAACACCAGGCGGTGATTGCCGTGTTGCACGACTACGAACAAGTGCGCGCCTATTTTCCCAACACGCTGCTGATTGCGCGGGAAAAAATCATGGCGGGCAAAACCGAGGACGTGCTGACCGAGGGCTATCTGCAACAGGCCAACGAGGCCATGCAGCGTTACGACTACGCGCAGTGGTGCGCCGCCTGAGTGCGAAGGCCGTCTGAAAGCACGGCTTCAACGAAGTTATAGTGAAACAAACACGGAAAGGTACAAGGCAGCAAGCCGAAGACAGTACAGATAGTACGGCGAGGCGCAGCACCGCCGTAGATTTTTGTGTTGGCTCACTATAAAACGTTTCCGGCTTTCAGACGGCCTCTATCCCGAACACGATAACAACAAACACATATGACACTCCCCCTTTACGAATGGCTGATCGAGCCGTTCGCCGAATTTGACTTTATGCGCCACGCACTCGCCTCGGTGGTGTTCCTCGCCCTGAGCGCCGCGCCGGTGGGCGTGTTTCTCGTTATGCGGCGCATGAGCCTGGTCGGTGACGCGCTGGGACACGCCGTGCTGCCCGGCGCGGCCGTCGGCTATATGCTCGGCGGCCTCAGCCTGCCCGCCATGAGCGCGGGCGGTTTTGTCGCCGGCATGGTGATGGCGCTGCTGGCGGGGCTGGTGAGCCGTTTCACCGATTTGAAGGAAGACGCCAACTTCGCCGCCTTCTACCTCACCAGCCTTGCCGTCGGCGTTTTGCTGGTGAGCATGGGCGGCAGCAATATCGACCTGCTGCACCTTCTGTTCGGCTCGATACTCGCCGTCGATCTGAGCGCCCTCACCCTCGTCGCCCTCGTCGCCAGCGCCACCATCCTCACCCTCGCCGTCATCTACCGCCCGCTGCTGCTCGAAAGCATAGACCCGCTGTTTTTAAAGGCGGTAAACGGCAAAGGCGCGCTGTGGCACCTGATTTTCCTCGTGCTGGTGGTGATGAACCTCGTTGCCGGTTTCCAAGCGCTCGGCACACTGATGGCCGTCGGCCTGATGATGATTCCGGCGATTACCGCCCGCCTGTGGGCGCGCAACATGGGCATGCTGATGCTGCTGTCCGTTGTCTTCGCCCTGCTGTGCGGCCTGGCCGGACTGCTGTTTTCCTACCACGTTGAAATCCCCTCCGGCCCGGCCATCATCCTCTTCTGCGGCGGCTGGTACGCCCTCTCCGTGCTCATCGGCAGCGAAGGCGGCGTACTCACCAAGCAGCTGCGCCGCAGCCGCCACAAAACCTTCTAAACCCCCGTCGAAAAGGAACAAACATGAAACACTGGAAACCCGCCCTCCTCGCCCTCCTGATTGCCGGCGCGGCCAACGCCGAACCGCTCAATGTTGTCAGCAGCTTCAGCATTTTGGGCGACGTCGCCAAACAAATCGGCGGCGACAAAATCGCCGTCACCAACCTCGTCGGCGCGGATCAGGACTCGCACGTCTACCGCCTCACCAGCGGCGATTTGAAAAAAATCCGCGCCGCCAAACTCGTGCTGCTCAACGGCCTCGGCTTCGAGTCCGGCGAAATGACCCGCGCCGTGCAGCAGAGCAAAGTGCGCTACGCCGAAGCCGCCGCCGGCATCAAAGCCATCGAAGCCGATCACGACCACGATCACGACCACCACGGCCATGATCACGACCACGGCCATGATCACGACCACGGCCACGAACACCACCACCACGGCGCCTACGACCCGCACGTTTGGAGCGACCCCTCGCTGATGCAGAAATACGCCGCCAACGTCGCCGACGCCCTCATCCAAGCCGACCCGCAAAACAAAGCCCATTACAGCCAACGCCTGCAAAACTACGGCAAAGAGCTGCAACAGCTCGACGCCTACGCCAAAGGCAAATTCGACGCCGTCCCCGCCGCCCGCCGCAAAGTCCTCACCGGCCACGAAGCCTTCGGCTACATGGGACGCCGCTACAACATCAAATTCTACGCACCGCAGGGCATCAACACCGAAGCCGAACCCTCCGCCAAACACGTCGCCGCCCTCATCCGCCAGGTCAAACAGGAAGGCATCAAAGCCGTGTTTGCCGAAAACATCAAAGACTCCCGCATGCTCGAACGCATCGCCAAAGAGTCCGGCAGCACAGTCGGCGGCAAACTCTATTCCGACGCCCTGAGCAAAACCCCGCCCGCCGACACCTACACCGGCATGATCCGCCACAACGTCGACGCCCTCGCCAAAGCCATGAAATAAAGCGGCACAAGACAGAAGGCCGTCTGAAACCGATTTTCAGACGGCCTTCTATACCTGTTGCACAACACAGCCGATGAGAAGGTTTGACATTTACCCAAACTTGCGTTTTAATCACGAAACTTGATGTATACGCCGATTTGACACAGCTTGCGGGCGTTAAAACAGCTAAAGCGTTACAGAGTTTTTCGATTTAAGCTGTTATTTTTTTAAGCCCGCTGTGTTCCACATCGGGCTTTGTTTTATCCGGAAACGACACAATGATTACTCTCGACAGGGTCTCCAAACGCTACCAAACGCGCGACAAACAATGGTTTACCGCCGTCGAACCCACCAGCCTCGACATCGGACAGGGCGAAATCTTCGGCCTGATGGGCTATTCGGGAGCAGGCAAATCCACCCTGCTGCGCCTCATCAACCTATTGGAGCGCCCCGATTCCGGCCGCGTCCTCGTCGGCGGCGAAGACCTCACCGCCATGACACCCGCCCAACTGCGCCGTACGCGGCAAAACATCGGCATGGTGTTCCAGCAGTTCAACCTCCTGTCCAACCGCACCGTGTCCGGCAACGTCGCCTTCCCCCTCGAAATCGCAAGATGGCCGTCTGAAAAAACCGCCGTGCGCGTCAAAGAATGCCTGGAAATCGTCGGCCTGTCCGACCGCGCGCACCACTACCCCGCCCAGCTCTCCGGCGGGCAGAAACAACGCGTCGGCATCGCCCGCGCCCTCGCCCCCAACCCCAAAGTGATTCTGGCCGACGAGCCCACCTCCGCACTCGATCCCGCCACCACCCGCAGCGTGCTCGAATGCCTCGAAGACATCAACCGCCGCTTCCACGTCACCATCGTCATCGTCACCCACGAAATGAACGTCATCCGCCGCCTGTGCCGCCGCACCGCCCTGCTGCACCAAGGCCGCCTCCTCGAAGTGGCCGACGTGCGCGACCGCCAAATCCTCGCCCGCACCGACATCGGCCGCGAACTGATTACGGAAGAACTATGAACCGCAACGCCCTCGAAAATCTGCAATCCCTGCTGCCCGAATTCCAAAAAGCCATCCAGCAGACCCTCGTCATGGTCGGCGTTTCCGCCACCATCGCCGTCATCGCCGGCGGCGCGCTCGGCATCTGGCTCTTCACCAGCGCGCGCGGCCAGATATTCGCCAACCCGCCGCTCAACCGTATCGTCAGCTGGCTGGTCAGCTTCATGCGCGCCTTCCCCTTCGTCATCCTGATGATTGTGCTCATGCCGCTCACCCGCACCATCGTCGGCACATCCTTCGGCCCCCTAGCCGCCTGCGTCTCCCTCTCCATCGCCGCCAGCTTCTATTTCGCCCGACTTGTCGAACAAAACCTCAACGAAGTGTCCAAAGGCGTGATCGAAGCCGCACAGGCCATGGGCGCCAAACCGTCAACCATCATCTTCAAAGTGCTGATAAACGAAGCCCGCGCCGGCCTCATCCTCAGCATCACCATCCTCATGATCGCCATTCTCGGCGAGAGCGCCGCCGCCGGCCTCATCGGCGGCGGCGGCATCGGCGACCTCGGCATCCGCTACGGCCACCAGCGCTACATGCCCGAAGTCATGGCCGCCGTCGTCGCCCTGCTCAGCGCCATCGTCATCGTCGTCCAAAGCCTCGGCAACTACCTGTCGGTCAAAGCGGACAAACGCTAGCCCGCGCACCCGGGAAGGCCGTCTGAAACCCGTTTGCGCCCGCACGCAAACCGTTTAAAATCCGCAACCGGCCGCGAACGCACCCAATCCGCTTTCAGACGGCCGCACCATTCCGGCGTCCTGCAAAAGGCCGTCTGAAAAAAACGCCGCAACACCGCGGCACCCACACCCACCCATAGGAGATTATTTATGAACGCATTCGTCAAACTCACTCTCGCCGCAGCCCTCGGCTTCGGCCTTGCAGCCTGCGGCAGCCAGTCCGCCGATAACGCCGCCTCCGGCACGGCCGGCAGCGCCCCCGCCGCAGAAACCGCCGCCAAAAGCGAACTCCGCTTCGGCACGACTCCGGGCGATTTCGGCGACATGGTCAAAGAACAAATCAAACCCATGCTGGAAAAACAAGGCTACACCGTCAGCCTCACCGAATTTCCCGACTACGTCACCCCCAACAAAGCCCTGGCCGAAAACGAGATCGACATCAACATCTTCCAGCACAAACCCTATCTCGACTCCTTCAAAGCCGAACACAACCTCGACCTTACCGAAGTCTTCCAAGTGCCTACCGCCCCCTTGGGCATCTACCCGGGCAAACTGGCCAAACTCGAAGAAGTGAAAGACGGCAGCACCGTCGCCATCCCCAACGACCCCTCCAACCTCGCCCGTGCGCTGGTGATGATGGACGAATTGGGCTGGATCAAACTCAAAGACGGCATCGACCCGCTCAAAGCCTCGCGTGCCGACATCGCCGAAAACAGCAAAAACATCGAGTTTGTCGAAATGGAAGCCGCCAACCTGCCGCGCAGCCGCCAAGACGTCGACTTCGCCATCGTCAACGGCAACTACGCCATGAGCAGCGGCATGAAACTCACCGAAGCCCTGTTCCAAGAACCCAGCTTCGCCTACGTCAACTGGTCTGCCGTGCGCACTGCCGACAAAGACGCCAAATGGGTGAAAGACATCGAATCCGCCTACAACTCCGACGAATTCAAAACCTACGCACACCAGCGCTTCGCCGGCTACAAGTACCCCGCCTCCTGGGGTGAAAACGCCGCCGCAGGCGCCAAAGCAGAAGCCGCTTCCGCCGCCTCTGCCGCCAAATAAGCCGGCATGACAAAAAGGCCGTCTGAAAACTCCCGACAGAGTTTTTCAGACGGCCTTTTTCCAAACCTTCTACCGCACCCGCAAAAGCAGGCCATCCACGCGACCTAAATGCCGGACAAAAAAATAACCGCTCGAAGCGGTTTGTGGTGCCCGGGGTCGGACTCGAACCGACACACCTTTCGGCGGGAGATTTTGAGTCTCCTGTGTCTACCAATTTCACCACCCGGGCAGGTATGAAAGGCGCGATTATAGCGAAAAAAAACCGCTTGTAAAGCAGCACGGATGGATTTTACGGGAAATACAGCCCAATGCATTGAACAAAAAAACGATTTTCCCCAAACAAAAAACTTTGCCCAAATCAACTTTCCTTTACTTTTTCTCGCAGTTTCATTCCCCTGCCGCCCGAAACACGGTAAGATTGCGGCGATTTTGTCCACTTGCGAAAGGTCTGACCATGAAACACCGTTACCTTGCCCTGCTGAGCACCCTCCTGCTTGCCGCCTGCTCGCAGGAAACCGCGCAAAACAACGCACCCGCCGCTTCGCAGGCACAGGAAGTCCCCGCCGCTTCCGCACCGAAATCTCAAGCACAGGGCGGTTTTTTCGGCACCAACGTACAAAAAGACGACATCGGCGGCGATTTCACGCTGACCGACGGCGACGGCAAACCCTTTACCCTCAGCAGCCTGAAAGGCAAAGTCGTGCTGCTCACCTTCGGCTACACCAACTGTCCCGACGTCTGCCCCACCAGCCTGCTGACCTACAGCGAAGTGCTCGGCCAGCTCGGCGAACAGGCCAAAGACGTGGCCGTGGTATTCGTCAGCGTCGACCCCGACCGCGACACGCCCGAAGTAGTGGGCAAATTCGCCAAAACCTTCAACCCCAACTTCATCGGCCTCACCGCCACCGGCGATCAAAGCATCCCCGTCGTCAAACAGCAATACCGCGTAGTATCGGCCAAATCGCAGGAACAGTCGGCCGACATCTACCTGATCGACCACACCGCCGGCACCTACGTTTTGGATAAAAACGGCGAAACCGTGCTGATGGAAAACTACGGCAGAACATCGGGCGAAATCGCCGCCGACGTCAAACGTCTGCTCCAATCCTAAAATACTTTCCAGGCCGTCTGAAACCGCCGCCGCGCGTTTTTCAGACGGCCTCAACCGTGGAAAACCCCATGCCGGACAACAGCCTCACCATCGCGCTATCCAAAGGCCGCATCTTCGAAGAAACCCTGCCGCTGCTGGCGGCAGCAGGCATCTCCCCCGCCGAAGACCCCGAAAAATCGCGCAAACTGGTTATCGCCACCAACGATCCAGACATCCGCCTGGTTATCGTCCGCGCCTCCGACGTGCCGACCTATGTGCGCTACGGCGCGGCCGATTTCGGCATCGCGGGACGCGACGTCCTCATCGAACACGGCGGCGAAGGACTTTACCAGCCGCTGGACTTGCAGATTGCCAAATGCCGCATGATGGTGGCCGTGCCGCAGGGTTTCGACTACGCCGCCGCCTCGCAGCCCGGCAGCCGCCTGCGCATCGCCACCAAATACCCCCGCATCGCCGCGGAACATTTCGCAGGCAAAGGCGTGCATGTGGACATCATTAAACTCTACGGCTCGATGGAACTCGCCCCGCTGGTCGGCCTGTCCGACGCCATCGTCGATCTCGTTTCCACCGGCAACACCCTGAAAGCCAACCGCCTTGAAGCCGTCGAACACATCTGCGACATTTCCAGCCGTCTTGTCGTCAACAAAGCCGCGCTGAAACTGAAACACCGCCGCTTACAGGCGGTTATCGACGCTTTCTCAGCCGCCGCAAACTGAACATAGATTCCGCCCGGCGTGTGACATTCGGCCTGCCAAGCGGTTTTCACCAAAAAACACCGCTGCAAGCCTGATGGCCTACCACCCCAAAACAAAGGAGAAAACAATATGGCACACCTGCTGATCGACACCGTCAAAACCGATTCCGGCAAAAAATACATTCCCTTCGGCACACACCGTGTCCGCCTGTTTGCCGACAAAAAATCGGCCACACCCTTCCGCAGCCTGCTGCGCATCCGCAAAAAAGCAGACGGCAAAAAAAACCAAAGCGGCAGCGGCAGATTCCGCCTGCTGGTGCTGCGCAAATCCGCCGTCCGAGCCGCCATTCTGGCCGAAGCGGAGAAAATCCTCGCGGCCGACCCTAAAGCCGAAATCGCCGTTATCAGCCCCCGCCGCAAACTGCGCCTGAAACTCGGCAAACTGCAACAGCGCCACCCCGACGCCCGCATTTTCTGCGGCGGCAAACTGGGCAAAAAAGCGCGCTGCTTCCTGTCCGCAGGCAACAGGCCGTCTGAAAACATTTCAGACGGCCTCCAAGCAGGCAATACCGAGCAGGAAAACGAAAACGACATCATCGCCGAAGCCGCCGTGCAAGTGCATGCCGCCGCCACGGCCGTTCTGCTGCCGCCACCGCAACATCCCGAACCCGCCGCAGACACTTCCGCAGTACCCGCCCATATCGTCCTGCTCATCAGGAAAAACCGTCCGAAAAAGAAAGCCGCCCTGCTCGCTCTGCTCGAACAGCAGCACGCCGCCGATGCCGCCGCCCTGCTTGCCGATCTGCAACAGCAGGGATACCTAAAAATCGACGCAGCCGAAAACATCAGCTATCTGTAACGCAACAGGCCGTCTGAAAGCGGGGCTGCAACGGAGTTAAAACACCGCAGCCTTTTCAGACGGCCTCAAACCGACACACACCGCATCATGAAAATCATCGACACCGCCCTCCCCGACGTGAAACTTTTAGAGCCGCAGGTTTTCGGCGATGCACGCGGCTTTTTTATGGAAACATTCCGCGACGAATGGTTTAAGGCCAACGTGTGCGAACGCACTTTCGTACAGGAAAACCATTCCAAATCAGGCAAAGGCGTATTGCGCGGCCTGCATTACCAAACCGAAAACACACAAGGCAAACTCGTGCGCGTGGTGTCGGGCGAAGTGTTCGACGTAGCCGTCGATATGCGCCGCAGCTCGCCGACTTTCGGACAATGGGCAGGCGAAACCCTCTCCGCCGACAACAAACGCCAGCTTTGGGTGCCCGAAGGCTTCGCCCACGGCTTTTATGTTTTGAGCGACGAAGCCGAGTTCGTCTATAAATGCACCGACTATTACAACCCACAGGCCGAACACTCGCTGATTTGGAACGACCCCGCCGTCGGCATCGAATGGCCTCTGCAAGGCGAACCGAAGCTGTCGGCCAAAGACCTCGCTGGCAAACCGCTGTCTGAAGCGGCAACGTTTTAAACACGCACAAAAAAGGCCGCCAGAAGCGCACCGAGACTTTAACTTCGCTTTCAGACGGCCTCAAACAAAAGGCCGTCTGAAAAAACGACGGCGGCAACATCCGAACCAAACTCCGACACCGAATCATGAAAAACGCCTACATCCCGTCGCGCGGCATACGCAGCATTCCCAACCTGGCCGCATTCCTGCCCGAATTCCACATCCGGAACAAAGCGGCAGGCGCGCAGGCCGTTATCGGCTGGGGGCTGCGTCCGACCACCCGCAAAGCACGCGCGTTTGCCGACAGACACAGTCTGCCCTTCATCGCGCTGGAAGACGGCTTTTTGCGCTCGCTCGGACTCGGCGTCGAAGGATGGCCGCCGTTTTCCCTCGTATTCGACGACATCGGCATCTACTACGACACAAGCCGCCCTTCCCGTTTGGAACAACTGATTCTGGCCGCCGACACCATGCCGCCGGAAACAATGGCAGAAGCGGAACGCGCCATCGGTCTGATTCTGAAACACCGCCTGTCCAAATACAATCATGCTCCCGACCTTTCAGACGGCCTTCTGTCCGAAATGCGGGAGCGGGAAAACGTGCTCTTGGTCGACCAAACCTTCGGCGACATGGCTGTGCAATACGGTGGAGCCGACGAAGCGGCATTCGAGCGCATGTTTCAGACGGCCTTGGCGGAAAACCCGCAGGCGCAAATCTGGATCAAAACCCATCCCGATGTATTAAGCGGCAAAAAACAAGGTTATCTGACCGGCTTGGCGCAACACGAACGCGTCCGCCTGCTGGCAGAAGACATCAATCCCGTCTCCCTGCTGCAAGCCGTTGATAAAGTCTACTGCGTCACCTCGCAGATGGGCTTCGAAGCCCTGCTCTGCGGCAAACCGACCGTCACCTTCGGCCTGCCATGGTATGCAGGATGGGGCATCAGCGACGACCGCCATCCCGATGCCGCAACTCTGGCAGAACAACAGCGCCGCGCACCGAGAACCCTGCCGCAGCTCTTTGCCGCCGCCTACCTGCAATACAGCCGCCACATCAACCCCAACACCGGCGAAACCGGCAACCTGTCTAATGTCATCGACTACCTCGCCACCGTCCGCCGAACCAACGAAAAACTGCGCGGCAGCTTATACTGCGTGGGCATGTCGCTGTGGAAACGCGCCGTGGTCAAACCGTTTTTCAACGTACCCTCATGCCGTCTGAAATTCGTCAAATCTGTGAAAAAACTGGCAGGCAAACCCCTACCCGCCGACGCCCGTCTGCTGGCATGGGGCAACGGCAAAGACGAAATCATCCGTTTCGCCCGCGAACACAATATCCCGCTGCTGCGTATGGAAGACGGCTTCATCCGCTCCGTCGGCCTCGGCTCCAACCTCGTGCCGCCGCTGTCTCTCGTTATCGACGACATGGGCATCTATTTCAACCCGCAAACCCTGTCGCGCCTCGAACACATCCTGCAAAACCAAGTCTTCGACGAACAGGATTTTCAGACGGCCTCTCTGCTGCAACAAGTACTCACAGAAAACAAAATCAGCAAATACAACGTCGGCAACACAAATTTCAGCGTGCCAAAAACCGATAAAACCGTTATCCTTGTGCCCGGCCAAGTCGAAGACGACGCCTCCATCCGCTACGGCTCGCCGCAAATCTGCCGCAACCTCGACCTGCTCAAAACCGTACGCGAACGCAACCCGGATGCCTTTATCGTTTACAAACCGCACCCCGACGTCGTCAGCGGCAACCGCACCGGCCACATCTCCGCCGAAGATGCCGCCCGCTACGCCGACCAAACTGCCCCCGAGGCCGACATCCTCACCTGCCTGCAACACGCCGACGAAGTGCACACCATAACCTCACTCACCGGCTTTGAAGCCCTGCTGCGCGGCAAAAAAGTCTGCTGCTACGGCCTGCCCTTCTATGCCGGTTGGGGGCTGACCGAAGACACCCTGCCTATCCCCCGACGCAGCCGCAAGTTGGAACTATGGCAGTTGATAACGGGGACGCTGGTTTATTATCCTGAATATGTGCACCCGGAAGCTCGCTGCATGATTAATGTCGAAACTGCATTAAACATACTTAAACAACAAAAAAATAAATGCAACAATGCTGCCATTATTCGCCGAAGTATCACAGACAAACAAAAAGAAAAAATCAGACAGTTTTATCTGTCTTTAAAATAACATATTATTTTTTAAATATTTATAATAAAATTCCAATGCATTTGAAAAAAATTAAAAAACTGATAAAAAATCCAGGCATGTTTTTTCGTGATTACCTCAACAAAAAATATCCAATCATTAATAACGAAGTTACTATCCCGGAAAATGATGAATATACCTTGATTCGTCATGACGAGCTTCTTCAAAAGCAAGACGCACAAACAGCAGTTTCCGACACTCCCATTGATGCAGTGTTTACATGGGTGAATAATCACGACCCTGTTTGGCAGGAGAAATTTCAGACAGCCTCACAAGAGAGTCGTCCGTATAAGCAAGGGCGCTACGCTGGAGATCCTGCTCGATTTGCGAACCACAACGAATTATATTATTCTGTTCACAGTGTCCTTAAATACCTGCCTTGGATACGTAACATCTATATTATTACCGACAATCAAACGCCGGAATGGCTTAATGCCAGATACCACAATGTCCACATCATTGATCATACAGAAATTATTGACAGGTCCTACCTACCTACCTTTAATTCACATATAATTGAAGCACATTTGCACCGTATTCCCGACTTAAGTGAAAATTTCATCTATTTTAATGATGATGTTTTTGTTGCAAGACCATTGCAAAGACAGCATTTCTTCCGCAACAACAATATTGCCTCAATCTTTATTGCTACTAAAAGCCTGCGGAAAATGCAGGAAAAGGGAACTGACACCCCCACTTTAGCAGCCTCATTTAACGGTATCAGATTGTTGAAGAGACATTACAATATAAACATAGATGCACCTCTGGTTCATACTTATGTGCCATTAAAAAAAAGTATTTACGAGAAAGCATGGCAATGGTATCAAGTAGATATTGAGGCCTTCCTACCCAACAAGCTACGCTCTAACCAAGATTTGAATCTCGCTACATTCTTTGTACCCTGGCTGATGTATCTTGAAGGGAAATCTGTTCCTGCTCGGGAAATTTGTTATTACTTCAATATCCGCTCATACAACGCCACAGCACAGTACCAAAAACTCATAGAAAGGAAAATAATTGGGCAGCAACCTCATTCATTTTGCGCTAACGATTTCAATAGTTATGGAGCAATTAAAGATTACTCGTTATTTCTAAATAACTTTTTAAAAACTTACTACTCTATTTAAGTGGCTAGCATGAAAAAATTTAATAGTTTAATTAAAAAAGCAAAAAAACTTAAAAATAATCCAAAATTATTTTTTAAAGATTTTTATATAAAAAGATTAGGTGCAATAAGAAATTTTAACTATTTCCATAATTCAATAAATAATCAACCTGATAAATTTACTGTAATAACTGCTGTGTACAATACAGAAAAGTACCTTAATGATTTTTTTTCAAGCCTAGTAAAACAGCATTTAGATTTTAAGAAAAATATATATATAATTTGTATTGATGATGGTTCTATAGATAATTCAAAAAATATTATTTTAGAATGGCAAAAAAAATACCCGCATAACATACAATACTATTACCAAAAAAATAATGGTCAGGCTTCTGCTAGAAATTTAGGTATGCAATATGCAAATACTAAATGGGTTACATTTATTGATCCTGACGATTTTGTTAGCACGAACTATTTTTATAATGCAAAAAAAATACTTTTAGACAATCCTGATATTTCTATACTATCGGTTTCTATGGCTGTATACAAAGAGAAAGAAAAGAAAGCATTTTATAATACGACTCCACTTTCTTATTGTTTTAACAGTAAAAATAAGAAAATTAATATTAAAGAACTTAGTAATCAAATACAATTATCTGTTTGCACTGCCTTTTTTGAACTTAAAAGAATTCAAGAAAACAATATAAAATTTAATCCAAAAATTAAGCCATGCTTTGAAGATGGAAAGTTTGTTTCAGAATATCTTCTAAAATCCCAAGACAAATACATATACTTTTCATCTGATTCTCATTATTTTTATAGGGTTCGACAGGATAATAGCTCAACAACAAATAACCAATGGAAAAAAACGGAAAAATATATAGATGTTTTTAAATATGGTTATTTACAAATGTTTAATGATTATCTTAAGGAGAATAACAGCCACATAATTCCTAAAAATATACAATTTACCTTTTTATTTTTTGCAATCCAATATTTAAAAAGATTCGTTAATAATAAAAATGATTTATCATTTTTATCTAATCAACAGAAAGAGGAATTTTTTTCCTTATTTAAGGAATGTTTTAAATTCATTGAAAAAAATACAATTATGAGTTTCCATTTGCATGGATGTTCATTCTACTTCAAATATTGTATGCTAGCATTAAAAAACGAATATCCAAATTTCACCATGGCATATATAGATAATTTTGATATAGAAAGAAAATTAATTCACCTGCATCTTTACACCTCCAATAATTTTTTTATTGATTTCTATATAAATGGCCGATCTGTAAGTCCACGGTTTAAAAAAATAATACATGCGAAATTTTTGGAGAATATTCTTCTAACTGAATATCATGTATGTCTTCCTGTAGATCCTTCTGACACCCGCTTAACAATCAAATCTAATCTCCCGGTAAAAATTAGCCATGCAAAGAAAGAATATCTTGACACTATACCTATACAAAATATTAATTTTGAACCAAATAGAGAGATTGATGCTCCTTGGCTCTTCTTAGACCGTGATACTGTCGCAGATGATAACGCCGAACATTTCTATAGATACATGAAGGATAATCATCCAAACCAAATTATATACTTTGCCTTAAATAGAAACTCAAAGGATTGGGATAGACTAAATACTGAAGGATTTAACCTAATCCCCTTTGGAAGCGTCTTATTTGAAGAAATATTAGCCGCGTCATCAGTAGTTTTGAGCTCTAATGCAGATAGATACCTGATGTGCTATTCAGGTAGTGATACATTAAAAACGAAAAAATTTGTCTTCTTACAACATGGTGTTATAATGCATAATTTATCTGAATGGTTAAATCATGTTCCAAAAATTAGTTTATTTATTACCTCCACTATTAATGAGTTTAATTATATTAGTAGCATTGATTCACCATACAAATATACTTACGAAGTAAAACTTACAGGTTTAGCAAGACATGACTATTTATTAAAAAAACAAAAGAAAACTAAAAAGAAAACTAAAAATATACTAATTATGCCTACCTGGCGTAATAATATAGTTGGGAATTTTAAAGAGGGTAGTACGAATAGAGAATTTAATAATGATTTTGAAGGTACTCTATACTTTAAACACTGGTACAGTCTCTTACATAGCAAAAAACTTAAAGATATTGCAAATAAATATAAATATACAATAAGTTTTATACCCCATCCAAATATATCAGAATATCTTCACTTATTTAATCTGCCTGGATATATTAACCTTCCCCAGGAAAAACAAGGATTCTCTATTCAGGATGCTTTGGCAGAAGCAGCATTTTTAATTACAGATTACTCATCAATTACCTTTGATATGGCCTTCCTGAACAAGGGTACACTTTATTATCAGTTTGATATTGAAGAATTTAAAAATAATCATACTTCAAAGGAAGGATATTTTAGATATGAAGATCACGGTTTTGGAATGATCGCATATAATGAAACAGAACTGCTTAGAAATATATCAATGATATTGAACCAGCAGGGACGATTTCCTAAAAAATATAGGGAAATAATTGAAAACACATTTGTTTATAGGGATGGAAAAAATTGTGAACGAATATACAAAGAAATTCTTAACTGCTTCAAACCTAGTATAGAAATAAATAAAAAATACATACTGGAAGATATTGAATCAGCAACAAGTAGAAAACTTACAAATAGAGTAAAAGAATTATATTTACAACTCCCTATTCTAGACCATTGAGATAATATAGAAATGAGCATAAATAAAATCGAGCAGAGTTACAAAGCATCTAACGGCGTAACAATTAAATATTATCATAAACCATCAAAATATGATTTTCATCATACTATTTTTGTATTTTCAGGATTTTTAAATCATAATCCTGGAAATTATGATTTTACTAATGCTTTACAAGATTGTCCTTGTGACATTTTTTGGATTGGGGATGATTTTGAAGAAATGTACACTTACTACCTGTGTATTAATATGGATTTCAAAATAGAAGATGCTGTAATAGAATTTATCCATATTAAAATGAAAGAACTGGGAATGGAGAAAGATCAAGTTACAGTTACTGGGTTTTCCAAAGGAGGGAGTGCCGCACTTTACTATGGGTTAAAACTGGGTATTAGAAACATTATCTGTACTGTACCACAAATCTATATTGGAAACTATATTGATAATGACTGGAAGCATGTGGCTGAACATATGATGGGTAAGTCATATACTAGCGTAAATATACAATATTTAAATAATCTAATTATTAAACTACTTCGGTCAGACACAAAATTAGATCGCAATATTTATCTGCTAACTTCTGAAACTGATATTCAGTATCCTACTGAAATTGCTCCTTTTCTTAATGATTTTTTAAAATATAGTAATTTCAACTTACTAAAAACATATTCACTTTTTGTCCGTGGGCATAATCAAGTAACAGGACATCATGTTGCTTTGCTGTTAAGTATATATTATGCATTAGCCAATAATGCTATTCCTAGATATAATCAAGGGAAAGTCGAGTTTTTCAGTAAACCCCTTTTCGCTAATCATACTCCTAGTGGAGAACCTGTAATTGATATGCGTATGGCAAAAATTGCTGATAATCGACTATTTATTGAAGGAGTTGCTTTATTACGTGGATATAATATCGCAGAATATTCAGAAGTCGATTATCTACTCCACTTAAAAAATAATAAATCTTATTTACAATTTAATCTTGCAAAAGCACACCGCCCTAATCTAACTAAAGAATTTTTCGATGGAAAATCCCTAGTTATTTATGATAAAGCATGGTTTACTACATATCAGTATAATGGTATTGATATCTCCAATATAGCAAAAGGAAAATATCAAATTTCATTAGAAATAAAATTGGCAAATGGCATCACTATAACTAGAAATCTAGAAGATAAACGAAATATAGTCGAATCTGATGTTATTGGACGCTATCAGCTAGGTATTGAAAATAATATACTTCATTTAACTGTATCCTAAAAATTGAAAGAATACTGTAACTATAAACTATATTTAATAGTATTATTTTATTATTCCATATTTTTAACTAAGCTTCTTCTTGATTTTGCTATTTATATTTATATAGCATATTAAGTGAGTTATATATTTTTCTAAGGCTACAGCCTTCAAAAGAATATGAAAAAAATAGCATATCTACTTCTTTTAACGCTTTCTGCTTGCTCCTTTATTCCTTCCTCTGGTCCGAAAACCAGCAAGATTGCCGCGCTCAGATACCAAAACAATAAAGTTTTGATGCCCTCCGTTGAATTAATAGACGTGGACAACACCATTGCTCAATCTCTCTATCAAAACCAAAACGGTCAGTCTTTCACTCAGTTTAATAGTGGCGTAGCATCAGGAGGCATTATCCATACCGGCGACACACTGGACATTACCATTTGGGAAGCTCCCCCTGCCTTATTATTCGGGGGCTCCCTATCTTCAGTAGGCTCGGGTAATGCGCAGCAGGCCAAATTGCCTGATCAGATGGTGAGTAGCAAGGGGATGGTTTCTGTTCCCTTTATCGGCGATGTTTCGGTTGTCGGAAAAACACCGGCACAGGTGCAGGATGCTATTAGAGGCCGTCTGAAAAAAATGGCGAACCAGCCGCAAGTTATCGTCCGAATAGTACAGAACAATGCTGCAACCGTTTCCGTTATCCGTGCTGGCAACAGCGTCCGCATGCCTCTGACTACGGCAGGAGAACGGGTGTTAGATGCAGTAGCGGCCGTTGGCGGATCGACTGCCAATGTGCAAGACACCAATGTTCAGCTGACGCGGGGCAATCAGGTCAAAACAGTTGCGTTAGAGGATTTGGTAGCCGATCCAAGACAAAACATCCTGCTTCGCCGCGGTGACATTGTCACTATGATTACCAACCCCAGCAGTTTCACATCGATGGGCGCTGTCGGGCGAACCCAGCAAATCGGTTTTTCCGTGAAAGGTTTGTCGTTAGCCGAAGCTGTAGGCCGTATGGGTGGTTTGCAGGACGGACGTGCCGACGCGCGCGGTGTGTTTGTTTTCCGTTATGCTCCCCTGTCCGAATTGCCGTCTGAAAAGCAGCCCAAATGGATTGCTCAAGGTTACGGTCATACGGCGGAAATTCCTGTCGTTTACCGTTTGAATCTGGCCGATGCCAACTCTCTGTTTTGGATGCAGCGTTTTCCTATAAAAAACAAAGATGTGGTTTATGTCTCTAACGCACCTTTGGCAGAAGTTCAAAAATTCCTGTCGTTTGTCTTTTCTCCTGTGGTTAGCGGTGCAAACAGCATCAATAATCTGACCAAGTAACCACGAAAGCTTTTTAGATTATGTCTGATCAAATTGCCAATCCTTCTACCTCTGAGGAGAAACCGACATCGGCAGAGAAGCCGGTTTCTCCCAAAAAAAAGAAGCAAAAAAACATTCTGAAAAAAATCAGTCCGCTTTTTTTGGTAACCGTAGCCGTACCCACCATCTGCTCGGTGATATATTTCGGATTGATTGCTTCGGAACAATTTATCTCCCAATCCAGTTTCGTTGTACGCTCGCCTAAAAATCAGGCTTCATTAAGCGGTTTGGGGGCGATTCTGCAAAATTCGGGATTCTCACGTTCGCAAGACGACATCTATACCGTGCAGGAATATATGCAATCGCGCTCATCGCTCGATGCACTAATGAAAAAAATGCCGGTGCGTCAATTCTACGAAACAAAAGGAGATATCTTCAGCCGCTACAATGCGTTTGGATTAACAGGAGAAAACGAGGCGTTTTATCAGTATTACAGAGAGAAAATCGGCATTCATTTTGATTCGGTTTCGGGGATCTCAAACCTGAATGTCACCTCGTTTGATGCCGAAGAGTCAAAGAAAATCAATGAAGCTTTGCTCAAACAGGGGGAAGCACTCATTAATCAACTGAACGAACGCGCTAGAAAAGACACCATCCGTTATGCGGAAGAAGTCGTAGCATCTGCAGAAAAACAGGTGAAAGAGGCTTCATCGCAACTGACCAGATTCAGAATTAAAAACGGTATCTTCGATTTAAAAGCGCAATCTGATGTGCAACTCGGTTTGGTATCAAAATTGCAAGACGAGCTGATTGTCATCCAAACCCAGCTGGATCAGGTTAAAGCAATTACCCCGGAAAACCCGCAAATTTCCGGTCTGACCGCCCGGGAAAAAAGCCTGCGCCAAGAAATTGCCCGGCAGCTGCGTGCCATTTCGGGAGGAGGAGACCATTCTTTAAGCAGTCAGGCGTCGGAATACCAGCGCATCTATCTGGAAAACGAGCTGGCTGAAAAACAATTGGCAGCAGCCATTACTTCATTGGAAAACGCTAAAGCGGAAGCCGACCGGCAGCAGCTTTATCTTGAAGTCATTTCCCAACCCAGCAAACCCGATCTGGCGCAAAAGCCCGCCCGGCTGTACAACATCGTTGCCACTTTCATTATCGGCTTGATTATCTATGGCATCGCCAGCCTGCTGTCGGCCAGCATACGCGAGCATAAAAACTGATGAAAGAGCTGCATAAAACTTCGTTTCGCGAATCCTTGGCGATTCAAAAACGGGTAATCGGCGCCCTTCTGATGCGCGAAATCATCACGCGCTACGGACGCAACAATATCGGTTTCTTATGGCTGTTTGTCGAACCTCTGCTGTTCACATTGGTTATTGTTCTGATGTGGAAATTCTTCAGGGCAAGCAATGTTTCTGCCTTGAACATCATCGCATTCGTCATTACCGGTTATCCGATGATGATGATGTGGCGCAATGCTTCCGGCCGCGCCATCGGTTCGATCAGCGCCAATGCCAGCCTGCTCTACCACCGCAATGTCCGCGTATTGGACACCATTCTAGCCCGGATGTTTTTGGAAATTGCGGGCGCAACCATCGCCCAAATCCTGATTATGGGCGTATTGATTGCCGTGCAATGGATAGAGCCGCCCGCCGATATTTTTTACATGCTGCTGGCCTGGCTGCTAATGTCCGTATTTGCCATCGGCTTGGGCTTGGTCATCTGCTCGGTTGCGTTTCGCTTCGAGCCGTTCAGCAAAGTGTGGAACAGTCTCAGCTTTGTGATGATGCCGATTTCGGGCGCATTCTTTTTTGTACATAACCTGCCCCAGCAAATACAACATTATGTACTGATGATTCCGATGGTGCACGGCACGGAAATGTTCCGCGCAGGTTATTTCGGCGGCAATTCGGTCACCTATGAAAACCCGTGGTTTATCATCTTATGCGACCTAGTCTTGCTGCTCCTCGGCCTAGCCATGGTTGCCCAATTCAGCAAAGGGGTGGAACCGCAATGATCTCGGTAGAACACGTTTACAAACAATACCAAACCCGCCAAGGCAAACGTACCGTTTTAAACGACATCAATTTTTCACTGCAAAAAGGTGAAAAAATCGGCATTCTCGGGCGCAACGGAGCCGGAAAATCCACGCTTATCCGCCTGATTAGCGGCGCAGAACCGCCAACCGAAGGAGAAATCCGACGCACGATGAGCATTTCTTGGCCGCTGGCTTTTTCAGGTGCCTTTCAGGGCAGCCTGACGGGGATGGACAACCTGCGCTTCATCTGCCGCATCTATGATGTCGATATCGACTATGTCAAACAGTTTACGGAAGAATTTTCGGAACTCGGCCGCTATCTTTACGAGCCCGTCAAACGCTACTCCTCGGGTATGAAAGCGCGTTTGGCTTTCGCCCTGTCTTTGGCCGTGGAATTCGACTGCTACCTGATCGACGAAGTCATCGCCGTCGGCGACTCGCGTTTCACCAACAAATGCAAACACGAGCTGTTTGAAAAACGCAAAGACCGTTCGATTATCCTTGTCTCCCACAGCGACAATGCCATCAGGCAATATTGTGACAACGCCATGGTGCTTGAAAGCGGCCATATGCACCGCTTTGAGAACATGGATAAAGCCTACGCTTATTACAACTCAATGAATTAAAATACCTTTCACACATTAAAAGGCCGTCTGAAAACGCACAATAAGGTTTTCAGACGGCCTTTTGCCTTCTAACGCTACTCTGACACGGCGGCAAACGCATCGGCAACGCGCGAGACATTTTTCTCATTAAGCCCTGCCACACACATCCGCCCCGAATCCACCAGATAAACGGCAAATTCTTCACGCAGCCGCAAAACCTGCTCCGCAGAAAATCCCGTATAACCGAACATCCCGCGCTGCTTCAACAAATAATCGAAATTTCCCTGCGGCCGCCGCTCTTGCAGCAAAGCATGCAGACACTGCCGCATCGTGCGGATTCTGCCGCGCATCTGCGCCACTTCGTCCTGCCACTGCGCCATCCGCTGCGGCGTATCCAACACCGCAGCAGCCACAAACGCGCCATGTGCTGGCGGGCTGGAATAAATACGGCGCACGCAGGCTTTAAGTTGGCCGAACACCAAAGCCGCTTCTCCCTCACTCGGGCAAACCACACTCAGTCCGCCGATGCGCTCGCCATAAAGCGACAGATTTTTGGAAAACGAATTAGCAACAAACAAGGGCAATCCGATTTGTGCCGCACGGCGCACGGCATAGGCATCATTGTCGAAATCATTACCGAATCCCTGATAAGCCATGTCCATAAACGGAATCAGGCTACGTTCCGCAAGCACTTCCAGCAATTCGTCCCATTGGCTGCGGCTCAAATCGACACCGGTCGGGTTATGGCAGCACGGATGCAACACCAACACACTGCGGGCGGGCAATGTGGCAAAAAAAGCCAGCATATCGTCAAAGCGCAGGCTGCCGTCGGCCGCGTTGTAATACGGATAAGCGCCGACTTCGAATCCTGCCCCCGAGAAAATGCTTTTATGGTTCTCCCATGTCGGATCGCTGACATAGACTTTCGCACCAGGAAACCAGCGGTGCAAGAAATCCGCGCCTATTTTCAGCGCGCCAGAACCGCCCAAAGTCTGAACCGTCACCACCCTGCCCTCGCGCAACAGCGGGTTTTCCGTCCCGAAAACCAGTTTTTGCACTGCGTTGCGGTATTGCGCCAAACCTTCCATCGGCAAATAAGAGCGCGGATGAGCCTCCGCCGCCCGCTCCACTTCGGCCGAACGCACTGAAGGCAGCACGGGCAGACGGCCTTCTCCGTCAAAATAGATACCGATGCCTAGATTAACCTTTCCCTCGCGCCGGTCGGCATTAAAGGTTTCCACCAAACTCAAAATCGGATCGCCGGGATAAAATTCGATGTGTCGGAACATGGTGTTTCTCCTAAAAACGGTTGGAATGAAACGGAAATTGTACACGTAGAGAGGCCGTCTGAAAGCATCAGGCTTTTCAGACGGCCTCTATACAGCCGATATTATTGTTTATTCGTCGTCGTCATCGTCTTCACTCGGTTCGAAGCCGCTCGGATAGAGTTTGAGGAACGCGGCTTCTTCCGGCGTAGTCTGCCGTTTCAATATCTTATTGCGGTGCGGGTAGCGGCCGAAACGGTCGATAACCGATTTGCGCTGCTGTTCCAACAATACGCTTTTGCGCGTGCCGAAACGTTGGAACAGCCCCATTGCAGTGGTATGGATATTGCGGTTTTCACTATGCAGAAAAGGCATCAGGATGAATTGGCGCTGACGCGCTTCCATAAACGGAAAAGACTGATGGCGGACCGCTTCCTGCGCCAACAGTAGCGCCATGCGATCCTGCGTATAAGCATGGGGTTTGCCGCGAAAGATAGCGCGGGAAAACTGATCCAAAATAATGATTTCGGCCAAACGTCCCTGAATGGTATCGCGCCAATCGGATAATTCGCAGTTCACAGCATCACGGAAAATCCGCTCGTAGGTCGTCCGGATTTTCAAATCCAGATACTGGCTTTCCGTAAACCAATGGCGGCGCGTATCTTTATCAAACCAGAAATCCAGAATTTCCTGCGGAGTCATATACATCAGCTGCATTTATGCTTCCTTCGAAAGTGAGTGGTTGCGTAGAAAAGGGGACGATTGTATTACAGCCGCCATAACAACTATTACTTTTGGTTTTATCGGTTATTTTTAAAAACAAACGGTCGTTTTTTTTGACTAACGCATATTTTTTGCACAATATGATGGTTTTTATGCCTTTACTTACAAACTTAAAGGCCGTCTGAAACCCTTTCGGGCTTTCAGACGGCCTCCGTGTATCAGAATACTGCCAAACCGTCAGACATAGCGGCGCGCTTCGCCTTGTCCGTCGATATTGTCGGCGCAGCGGGCGCAGATGGTTTCATGTCCGGCAACCGTTCCAACATCAGCAGTATAGTGCCAGCAGCGTTCGCATTTCTCTCCGCCGCTCACGCGAACGTCCACAGCCAGCTCTGCGCCCGTTTGAACGTCGGTACGAGAAACCAGCAGGGCAAAACGCAATTCTTCGCCTAAAGCTTCAAGCGCGGCGGCCAATTTCTCCGGTGCGGTCAGCGACACTTCAACCTGCAAGGAAGAGCCTACCGATTTGTCGACGCGCAGCGGCTCGATGGCGGCAGTAACCGCATTGCGTGCTTCGCGGACTGCCTGCCATTTTTTCACCAACTCTGCTTCGCTGGCGACGGGCATTTGCGGGAAATCGTGCCAAGTGTGGAACAGCACGCTGTCTTCCTCGCCGCCGCCGATGATGTCCCACGCCTCTTCGGCCGTGAAACACAAAATCGGTGAAATCAGCAGAACAAGGCTGCGGGTGATATGGTAAAGCGCGGTTTGCGCGCTGCGGCGGGCATGGCTGCCCGCTTTGGTCGTATAGAGGCGGTCTTTCAGAATATCGAGGTAGAATGCGCCCAAATCTTCCGAACAGAAAGCTACGATGTCTTGCACGGCAAAGTGGAAGGCATAGCGCGGATAGTAATCGCCGGCCAGTTTTTCCTGCAATTTGCGCGCCAGCACCAGCGCATAGCGGTCGATTTCCACCATATCGGCCTGCGGCACGGCATCTTCAATCGGGTTGAAGTCGCTCAGATTGGCCAACAGAAAACGCAGGGTATTGCGCAGGCGGCGGTAGCTTTCGGTCACCCGTTTCAGGATTTCTTTGGAAATCGCCAGCTCGCCGCTGTAATCGGTGGCTGCAGCCCACAGGCGCAGAATATCGGCACCAAATTCGTTATACACTTCTTGCGGCGCAACGACGTTGCCCAAGGATTTCGACATTTTTCTGCCGTTTTGATCGACAACGAAACCGTGGGTCAAAAGCTGCTTGTAAGGTGCCCGCCCCAAGGTTGCGCAGCCTGTCAGCATGGAAGACTGGAACCAACCCCGGTGCTGGTCGCTGCCTTCGAGATACAGATCGGCAGGCCAAGCCAGCTCTTCGCGCTGCTTCAAAACAGAATAATGAGTGGAACCCGAATCAAACCATACATCCATGGTGTCGGCCAGTTTTTCATACTGCTCGCAGTCTTCCGGACTGAGCAGCTCGCTTTTTTCCAAGGCAAACCATGCTTCGATGCCTTTTTCTTCGATGCGCTTAGCAACAGCTTCGAGCAACGCGGCAGAATCGGGATGCAGTTCGCCCGTTTCTTTGTGCACAAAGAACGTCATCGGCGTACCCCAAAAACGCTGGCGGGAAACCACCCAATCGGGGCGGCCTTCAATCATGGCCTGCAAACGCGCCCTGCCCCAAGCAGGAAAAAACTCGGTGTCGTCCACCGCCTGCAATGCCTTGTTGCGCAGGGTTTTGCCGTCTGCTCCGTTTTTGTCCATGCCGATAAACCATTGTCCGGTAGCACGGTAGATCAGCGGGGTTTTGTGCCGCCAGCAGTGGGCGTAGCTGTGTTCGATTTTGCTGTCGGCAAGCAGGCGGCCGTTTTCCTGCAACCATTCGACAATCACAGGGTTGGCTTCCCATACGCTCATGCCTTCCACACGCGGCGTACCCGCGATATAGCGCCCTTGGGCATTGATGGGATTAATCATTTCGATGCCGTATTTGAGGCAGACAAAATAGTCTTCCAAGCCGTGGGCGGGCGCGGTATGTACCAAACCGGTACCGGCCTCGGTGGTGACATGGTCACCATTGAGCATCAGGATATCCCGTTCTAAAAACGGATGGTTCAGATGCAGGTTTTCGAGCTTCCCGCCCGTGGTTTCGGCCAGCACTGTGAGGCCGTCTGAAAAACCGTAGCGCACCAAAGCTTCTTGTGCCAAGTCTTTGGCCAAAACGATTTTACCTTTCGGCGTATCAATCAGTTGGTAAACAATATCGACGCCTGCGGAAACAGCCTGGCTGGCAGGAAGCGTCCACGGAGTGGTTGTCCAAATCACGGCAAAGGTTTCACCCTCGATTTGGTCCAAGCCGAAAGCAGCCGCCAGTGCCGCATTGTCTTTGAACAAATACGCCACATCGATGGCCGGGGAAATTTTGTCTTTGTATTCGACCTCGGCCTCGGCCAGCGACGAGCCGCAATCCAAGCAGAATTGGACGGGCTTTGCGCCACGATAGAGATAACCTGCTTTGTAGATTTCGCCCAAAGTGCGCACTGTATCGGCTTCTGTTTGGTAATCCATAGTCAGATAAGGATTATCCCAATCGCCAAGCACACCCAAACGGATAAAGTCCTTTTTCTGGCGTGCGATCTGTTCGGCTGCATAAGAGCGGCAAAGCTCGCGAAACTTGGCTTTGGGCATATCGCGCCCGTGCAGTTTTTCCACCATCACTTCAATCGGCAGACCGTGACAGTCCCAACCCGGCACATAAGGAGCATCAAACCCAGCCAGCGTTTTGCTGCGCAAAATAATGTCTTTCAAGATTTTATTGACGGCATGACCGATATGAATATCGCCGTTGGCATAAGGAGGGCCGTCGTGAAGAATAAATTTAGGACGGCCTGCGCTAATTTGGCGCAGCTTCTGATAGCGCTTCTGTTCGTACCAACTTTTCAGCCATGCGGGTTCGCGCTTGGCCAAATCGCCGCGCATGGGAAACGGCGTATCCAATAAATTAACGGTTTTGCGGTAATCGGTCATGTTTTATTCCGGTTTTGTATTGAGTCGGATTAGGACACGGCCTTTTATGGTTAAAAGGCCGTCTGAAAAAGAATGTTCGCATTGTAGCGGAAACAGAAGGCGATTATAAGGTCAGGAAACGGCCACTTTTTATTCTTTATCCGTCTGTGGTAAGGTAGCTGCCGTATATATATGGGCAGGCCGTCTGAAAATCGATTTACTGAGGTCACATGCTTTCAGACAGCCTTGACAATAAAAGAGCCTGCTTTCGCAGGCTCTTCAATTTCATCCAATCATCAGATTAGAACTTGTGACGCAGTCCAACCAAACCAGCAGTTGTTTCGGTTTTGTTGTCTTTTTTACCAGCACGCAACCAACCAGCTTGTGCGAAAGCAGTAGTGCGTTTGGAGAAGTCGTAGTCAGCACCTAAAACAACTTGGTTGTACTGAGTATGTGCTTTGTCATCTTTAGAGAGACCTTTGCCTTTAGCTTTGAAGCCGTGAGCATAGGAAACGCGCGGAGTAACGTTACCCATAGTGTATGCACCAGTTACGGCAACTTCATGAGTTTTCAAACCAACAGTTTTATCGGAACTAGCTTCATTAGCATCGTACTTTTCATTGCTTGCCAATGCAGCTTTATAGCTCTTTAGGCTATCCCAGCCGTTGGTATATTGGTAAGCAGCACCGACAAACAGATTATTGGCATCGTAGCCAGCTTCAACACGGTGAGCCTGGCCGGATTTGCTTTTACCATTAGCAGTTACATAAGCAGATTTTTTGTAACCGAAACCATACTGAGCAAAGAAACCAGCATTTTCATAGTTCAAACCAGCATAGTAAGCTGCATTGTCTTTTGCATTATCATCACGACCGGAAGTCGGGTTACGAACACCGCGAACAGTATTTACAGCATTGTCACGCGGACTGAACTGTACGTTTGCACTGAAACCTGCAAATACGGGGCTGTCGTAACGGACGGAAACAATTTTCTGACCGGTACGGGTCAACATACCCAAACCCAAAGCATTGTTGGAGTATTCCCATGCATCAACTTTGTCCATATCGTCCAGTTGAGTCGGGATTTTACCGGCGCGGATAGTACCGGCAGTAGTTTCCAAACCGATGTAAGCTTGGCGGTTACCCCAGCCTGCATTATTGCCTGCTACGGAAGTTTTAGATTCAACTTTCCAAATTGCATTCAGGCCGTTACCCAAGTTTTCATGACCTTTGAAGCCGATACGGGAACCGAAGTCTTGAATCTGGGTTTTAGTATGACCTTTGGATGTTGTTTGACCCTTAGTAGTTTGTTTTACACGTGCAGTCTCAACACCGGCTTTGATAGTACCGTACAAAGTCACGTCTGCCATTGCAGCAGAAGACAAAGCGGCCAAAGACAGAGCAATCAGAGTTTTTTTCATTGCTGTATTCCTTTTCTATGTTTAAGAAAATCAGGCAGAACCGGATGACTCCGATTAAGCTGTTGCGTCGACCACCCGAATCGGGTGATTACATGACTGCTAATATAAATGCTCCGCTGTAAAAAAACAAACTTTATTGCCCTTTTGTCAGACGGATGCGGCAAAAAAGTGTGGGATTTATCCAACAGATTTTAATTTATTGCTGAAATTTCATTTTGTTATCTGTTTATCAGCTTTCAGTCGGCTCAACCGTAGGCGTTTTGCCGATTTGTTGCCTTGGTACGCTTTAACCGCAGGCAGTCAGAAAACTCCGTTCAAAAGGCCGTCTGAAACCACGTCCTTTATTTTATAAAGGCTGGGTATTTCAGACGGCCTTTCGCTCAAGGCGGCACGGTCAGCGGCATTTGTTGCGGCTTAGTCTGCCATAGCTGCCGACGATGTTTTGGATGGCTTTTGCATCGGCATCGTTGACGGTCATAAACGTCACCTGCATTTTTGCCACGCTCTGCCCGCCCGAGCCTGCGGAATTGATTTCACGCAGCTGCCCGCTGAAACCCGCGCCCTGCAAACGGGACAGCAGCGCCTGCGCCTGCGCACGGTCGGCGCGGATGCCGACGCTGATTCCACCTTCCATCAGAACGGTATTAAAGCCTTTTTCCTGCAATGCCTGCATTTGGCTGCCTGCGTCAATCTGTATCGGCGTCCACACGGCATAGGTGGTTTTGCTTTTCGGCGCTTCGCGGCGTTCGACGGTCCGGTTGGCAGCGTGCGGCCATTTTGCCAGCAGGCCTTTGATGCGGTGGTAATCGTCTTCGGGCATGGTGACGTTGGCTGTGGCCGTGCATTGTCTGCCGCCTGCCGCCGACGGTGCGGACTGTTCGCCGCCGTATGAACCGCCGCTGTCGGCAAACCCTCTGTTTTGCCGGTTACGGCGATCGGCTTCTTCCCTAGCAAGGCGGCGTTTGTTTTCTTCCTGCCATCTTTCGCGCTCGGAAATGCGTTTGGCAACGTCTTCTTCCGTATCGGTGGGTTCGATGAATACGTCTTGTGCGCCGCCGTTGTCGTGCAGCCAGTCGCCCGAAGCGGGAGCGGATGCGGGGCTTTCAGACGGCCTTATGCCGCCTTTTGGTTTGACCATAGGCTCGGCCAGCGAAGCCGAGGTCTGCGCCAGTTTCTCGCCCGCCGCTTTACGCCGCGCGATCATTTCGGCTTCCTGTTCAGCGGCGATTTTATGGAGTGTTGTGCCGCCGAATACGATGAGGTTAAGCGCAACGAGCGCAAAAAACAGCCATTTCATTCTTGTCCTACCCAGCTTGACAGTCCGTAGATAACGAGGTTGTCCACGACTTTGATATTGTTTTCCGAGGCGAAGGCCTGCGGCATGGCTTGCGCCACTCTGGCCGCTCCGCCTCCCGTGATAACGATGTCGACAGGTTTTTCCCGCCCCACTTTTTCTTTCAAACGGCCGTGCATCAATATGATGGCGCCGCATACGGCATCCATCATGCCGCCCGCCAGCGCGTTGGGGGTGGTGGTGGGAAAGGGATATGCGCGGCCGATGGGGCGGTTGAGGTTGGCGGTTTTCTGTGCCATCGCTTCTTTCATCAGATGGAAACCGGGCATGATGCTGCCGCCGAGATAGTGGTTGTCGTCGGTGAGGGCGTCGATGGTAACGGCTGTTCCGCAGCTGACAACCACGCAGGCATTGGTGCTGAACATACGGCTGCCGAGGGTGTTGAACCAGCGGTCGACACCGTGTTCCGCAGGATTGCGGTAGTGGTTGCGGATGCCGAGCGCCTGCGCCATTGAGGACAGCCAGCTTACCGGCCTGCCCAGCTGCGCTTCCACCAGTTTTTTCTTTTCCGCACCGCATACGGCGCTGCCGACGATAACGGCATCTCCGCTGCCTTCCTGCCGCCAAGCGTCGCCCAGCGGGTTCAAATCGCGGTAGGGCGCGTTTGATACGGCGCCGAGCCTGCCGTTTTCCAGCCACGCCCATTTCAGACGGCTGTTGCCGCCGTCGAGCAACAAATAACGGCGCGGAGCGTTTTCCAAACGTACGGGATGGCGGCGCAGGCTGATTTCACCGCAGACAATCTGTTTTTCGCCCTCTGCCGTTTGCAGGCGCAGCGCCCCCTGTTCGGTCACCCCTGCCACGATGCCCTCTTCCAGCGCCTGTCCGTCGAGCAGCAGGCGGACGTATTGCCCGTGGTCGCGGTTGGCTTGCGAATAGTTGGCAAGAAAGGGGGCAAAGCCGTGTTCGGCAAAACACGGCAGCACATCGGCCAGCTCTTTTGTTAGTGCTTGCAACAATGTGTCTGCGGCAGGCGGCGCGGTTTTACAGACGGCCTGAACCGAGGCGGCGTGCTCCACCTCTTTGGGCAGGACGAAATTCAAACCGATGCCGATAACGGCAGCCGTTTTGCCTTCGGCGCGGACGGTTTCAATCAGAATGCCGCCGAGCTTGCCGTCTCCCGCCACCAAATCGTTCGGCCATTTAACCTGCGCGGCGACATTCAGCTTGGCAAGTGCGTTGCGGCAGGCCAGCCCCACCACCAAGGACAAGGCGCCCAGCTGCGCCTGCGGCATATCGAACACCCAACCGAAGCTGAATGTCAGGCATTCGCCGATGCGGCTGTGCCAGTTGCGCCCCTGCCTGCCGCGCCCGTGCGTTTGTTCGTGCACCAGACAGAGGCGGCGGTGGACGGAGGCGATATTCTGTTTGGCCTGCGCAAGTATGACATCGTTGCTCGACGGATGGCTGTGCAGCAGTTCGACGGAAAACCCGGGCGCGGCGGCGGCAAGGCTCTGCGCAGAAAAAACCGCCAGCGGTCGGATAAGGCGCCAATAGCCGTCGTGCTGGCGCAGCAGGCCGCGGATATGGCCGGGCATTTTCAGCCACAGGCCGTTGAGCTGCTGCGGCTTCTCGCCGACTTGCCGCGCCAGTTGGGAGACATGTTGCGGCAGGCCGTCTGAAAGCGCGGCCAACAGCCGCCAATGCGCCTCCTGCATTTTATTTTTGCTCCGTTTGGCGGATTTTCGCCAGCGTCTGCGTGGTGGATGTTTGGTGCAGGAAGGGAATGGAAAACACTTTGCCGCCGCGCGCCAGCGTTTCTCCCGCACCGACGATTTTTTCCACCGGCCAGTCGCCGCCTTTGACCAATATGTCGGGTTTGATCAGTTCGATCAGCTCGGCAGGTGTATCCTCGTCAAACCAGGTCACCAAATCGACATCGGCCAAAGCCGCCGCAACGGCCGCGCGGTTGGCCAGCCCATTAATCGGGCGGTCGCCACCCTTGCCCTGCCGCCGCACCGAAGCATCGGTATTCAAGGCCAGCACCATCGCTGCGCCGGTTGCGCGCGCCTGCGCCAAATAAGTGACATGCCCTCTGTGCAGGATGTCAAAACAGCCGTTGGTGAACACCAGCGGGCGCGGCAGTTCGGCTATCCGCACCGCCAATTCTTCGGGCGGGCAGATTTTTTGTTCAAACGCGGGCAGAGGCCAAGTTTCCATGTTTTTGCTCGGGCGGAAGAAAAGCGCAAATCATACCGAAAGCATGGGATAACGGCAACGGAAGCAGCCTTTGCCCGCCCTGCGTGCGCAGCTGCGGCAACTGTTTTCAGACGGCCTTTGCACCCGAAACAGCGGGAAACAGAAAACCCGTTTCTTTACTTACAGAAACGGGTTTGTATGCTGGGGTGGCTGATGGGGCTCGAACCCACGACAACCGGAATCACAATCCGGGGCTCTACCAACTGAGCTACAGCCACCACAAAAAACTTTAATTTCAAAATCTGCCGTTTTGGCGCACCCGACAGGAATCGAACCTGTAACCGCCCGCTTAGAAGGCGGGTGCTCTATCCGGTTGAGCTACGGGCGCATCAACTTTTTCGGGCTTTGTTTTCTGTCGGGAATCTGGTCGGGGCGGTGGGATTCGAACTCACGACCCTCTGCTCCCAAAGCAGATGCGCTAACCGGGCTGCGCTACGCCCCGACGAGAAGACGCGCACTATACAGGCCGTCTGAAAAAGCGTCAAGCAAAAGGCGGCGTATTTTTTCAGACAGCCTGTTTAACCCTTATTTCCGCAACGCATTTATTTTCTTTCAGACGGCCTTTTCCGCGCGTGAAAAGCACTGCGGGACATGACATAATGCGCGCTTTTCCATCCGCACAAACGAAAGGTTTCCCGATGTCCGCACAACTTATCGACGGCAAAGCCGTATCGCAGCAACGCCTGTCCGCATTGGCGGAGAAGGTTGGCGAACGCAAACGCAAAGGGCTGCGTGCGCCCTGTCTGGCTGTGGTTCTGGTCGGTTCCGACCCCGCCAGCCAAGTGTATGTACGCAACAAAAAAACCGCCTGCGCCAAAGTCGGTTTCGAGTCGCTTTCTTACGAGCTGCCCGCCGATACCGCAGAGGACGAACTTTTAAACCTGGTAGACAAACTCAATGCTGACGAAGCCGTGGACGGCATCCTCGTCCAGCTGCCGCTGCCGCCGCAAATCGACAGCCAGGCCGTGCTCGAACGCATCGCGCCGCACAAAGACGTCGACGGCTTCCATCCCTACAACGTCGGGCGGCTGGCGGTGAAAATGCCGCTGCTGCGCCCCTGCACGCCCAAAGGCGTCATGACGCTGCTGGAACACTACGGCATCAAGCCCGAAGGCAAAAAAGCCGTGGTCGTCGGCGCGTCCAACATCGTCGGCCGCCCGCAGCTTTTGGAACTGCTGCTCGCCCGCGCCACGGTCACCGTCTGCCACAGCAAAACGCAAAACCTCGCCGCCGAAGTGGCGCAGGCCGACATCGTCGTGGCCGGCGTGGGCATACCGAACTTCGTCAAAGGCGCGTGGATCAAACCCGGCGCGGTAGTGATCGACGTGGGCATCAACCGCTTGGACGACGGCTCGCTGTGCGGCGACGTGGAATTTGCCGCCGCAGCCGAACGAGCGGCGATGATTACCCCCGTTCCCGGCGGCGTCGGCCCGATGACCATCGCCTCCCTGCTGGAAAACACCTTGCAGGCCGCCGAGCTGCACGATTGCAACGGAACCGCGGCCTGATTCGGGGAACAGCCGATGAAACCATCTAAATCAGGGCAATCACATCGTCAAACCGAACACTTTGTTTGCCAAAAAAACGATGAAAGAGGCCGTCTGAAAATGCCAACCGCCCTCCCGCGCTGCCGTATCCGCTGGCACGACCCAACCCGCCCGCAGCCCTATGTTTCCCGCCTCTACACCCAGCTTCGCCCGTCCGACAGCAAAGACGCGTGGAGCGTGGTGTTTGAGTTTGACGAAGGGCACACGCCATACGAGCAGAACGCCCAATCATTTATCGCCGACCGCGTGTTCTTCCTCGTCGAAACCGCGCCGCACCACCTGCTGCAAGCGGGTTTCGCCTTCCCCTTTATGGACGGCGGGCGCGAAATCGGCGTCTGCACCATTGAAACGGCCTGACTGCTTTAAGCCGTTCCCGCCTGTGCGGAAATGACGTCTCCGAAAGCGGTTTTTGTGGGGAGGTGTTAGTTTTGTCACAGAGTAGCAAGAACAAAAAACGAAGAAAAATTTAAGGAAAACAAAAAAATGGCCGAAAACAGGCCGAAAATTGGAATTGCAAAAAAGCGCGAAAAAACTGCCTATTTTTTAGCAGATTCGCGCTTTTTTTGTCACGGAACTGTCAGAAAGCCGTCAATTGCTGATACCGCAGTCCCACAGGTAGCGGCCGTATATTTCGAAGTAATGGTCTTCGGAATGGGATAAGTCTAAGTCGAAGGTGGGATACAGCCCTTTGTTGGGGTTGTCGCTGATGATACGGAAAACAGAGGGGGCGATTTTTTGCAGGCGTTTTACTTTCAGCTCGTTATCCTGTCTGAACAGATAGATGCCTTCGTTGACAAACTCGGCGCAGGCCTGCCAGAGCACCGTTCCGCGGTCGATGATGGTGGGGAACATGCTGTCGCCTTTGATTCGCGTGCAGAAACAGTTTGCCGGGCGGACGCCCAGATGGTCGAAGAACGAGGCTCTGAACCACATGGCTTCGGTTTCCACGTCCCACACGATGCTGCCCGACCCTGCGCTGGCGAACACGCTTGTGTGGTAGCGCACGGGCACGATGCCGGCGGTACTCTGCCGCGCCGACCATTCCGGATACTCTTCAATCATCTGCCGCATAGACAACGGCACGGCGGGCAGGCGCGCGTTTTCCCGGCTGTCTGCCCTCTCATTATACATAGGCTTTGCCTCAGGCTTCCCGCTGCGGGCGGCCTTTTCTTGCAGCAGTACATCGAGCACGCCTTTTTCTTTTAATTCCTCAATAACATAGTTCGGAAGTGTGTAGATTCTCTTCACGCCTCCTTTGCCTCCTTGCGTTTCGGCTTCTTGAAACGGCCAGCTTTCACGTTCTACTTTGTATTGAATTGCCCGCTTCGTTGCGGGAAGGCTTCTCAATTTAAAATTACCAACAAAATCATATATTTCAGCAATGCTGAATTTCAAACTATTCATTTCCAAGTTAAACCTCCAATCATAGAAATAAACTTAGAAATTAATTGTCTTTAAATAACAATCTATTACAGCGAAACATGGAAATATCTTGGAAATTCATGTTGCGAAAAAATTTCTAAGTTCTATAATGTCCACACATCAGGAAACGGAACTTTAAACATTCTACCTGAATTTGAACGCTTGCTCTTTAACAACTTGGAAAAGCCAAAAAGCGGGTATTTGTCCCGCAGAAATGGAGACTATTGAACAGGCCGTCTGAAACAGTCGGACGGCCGATTGAGTGGTTTCGTTTTTTTTTTAGAAAGGAAAGGTATGCATCCTGAATTGATATATGCGGAAATAAAAATGCGCGGTAAGTCTTTGACAGAATTGGCGGTTGATTATGGGTTAGACCCTACAACCGTTATGAAAGCTTTGAAAAAGCCAAGTTTGGCGGGGGAAAAAGCAATTTCTGACTTTTTGAATATCCCGCTGCACAAGCTTTGGCCGCAACGATGGACAGTGGACGGTCGACGGATACGTCCCCGCTGGGCGCACTTATATATTAAGGAAGAAGCGGCATGAAAAATTATTTTTCAATTTCCGAGCTTCTGGAAATGAACTTGGAAAATCTTCCAAGAACGGTTCGCGGGCTAACTTATAAAGCCGATCGTGAAAAATGGATTTGGAAAACATCATCCGATAAACAAGGAGGTCAGGGCGTCAAAAAACTCTACGCCCCGCCCCCTGAAATCCTGAAAAAAATCCAAGCCGTGAAGCTCAATCGGGCGCTGGCAGATACGGGGGTGGAGATAGCGGCCGCCCCTGCCGCCATGCCGCTGCCTGTCACGGTATCCGACCTGCCTGCCTCTCCGGCTGCGGCTGTTCCGGCAGTTTCAGACGGCCTTTCCGCCGCTGCCGCATCTTGGTTATCGAGCACCGCCACCGAGGCGCAGCGCAACTGCGAAGCGGCGCGGATGGCGGTGTTGCGGGAAGTGGAAAAGCTGATGGCGGATACGGGGATGGGTAAAGAAGCCGTGATTACCTCTTTGCTGGTGCAGGCGAAAACGGAAGAGCAGCCGCGGCTGGCCAATATGTTCCGCCTTGCCTGCGACAAACGCGGCGGTTCGGACGGTCTGCCAAGCCAGCGCACAGTAGAACGCTGGTTTGCGCAGCGCGAACGAAACGCCCTGATACCGCAGCTGCGTGTACCGGATATGAAGATGCCGCCGTGGCTGCCGCTGTTTATGCAGTATTACAGCCGCCCGTCCAAGCCCAGCGCGGCGGATGCCTACCGGCTGTTTCTGCCCGAGCTGGCGCGGAAAATGCCCGACGTATCCCCGCCGAGCATCCATCAGGTCTACCGCGCCTTGGAAAAAATCGGCAACGTAACCCGCGAAATCGGCCGCATGGGCGATCGGGAGATTAAGAACATCAAGCCGCATAAGACGCGCAAGTTCTGGCATCTCAAACCCGCCGACGTGTACACCGCCGACGGCCACACCTTCGACGCAGAGGTGCTGAATCCGTTAAGCGGCAGGCCGTTCCGCCCCGAAATCACTACGGTGGTAGACGTTGGGACGCGCCGCTGCATGGGCTGGAGCGTGGGGCTGGCGGAAAGCGCGCTGACGGTGTTGGAAGCCCTAAGCCATGCCAGCCGCAGCGCCATCGGCGCGGTGTGGTATGTCGACAACGGCAGCGGTTTCAAAAACGCGATGATGACCGACGAGGCCACGGGGCTGATGGGGCGGCTGGGGATGACCATCCACCATGCCCGCGCCTACAACTCGCAGGCCAAAGGCGCATCCGAGCGCAGCCATAATATATTCACCCGCGCCGCCAAACGCCTTCCGACCTATGTCGGCAAGGATATGGACGCGGAGGCGCGCAAAGCCATGTTCCATTGGACGCGCGGCGAAATCAGGCTGCAGGGCGGCATCATCAACGCGCCGATTCCGACATGGGACGGCTTCAAGCAGTACATCGAAGCCGTGATTGCCGAATACAACGATATGCCCCACCGCGCCCTGCCGCAGATTTACGACGCCGACGGCAAAAAACGCCATATGACGCCGAATGAGTTTTGGGCAGTAAAAACGGCGCATTTCGGCCAACCGCCGAAAGTCGCGCCCGAAGACGAAGGCCTGCTGTTCCGCCCGCAGGAAATGCGCACCGTGTCGCGCGGCAAAATCTCCTTGTTAAACAACACCTATTTTGCCGCCGAGCTGGAAGAGTTCCACGGCGAACGCCTGCGGGTCGGCTACGACGTGCAGGACGCAAGGTGGGTGTGGATATATGACGATGAAGGCCGTCTGATTTGTAAGGCCGAATGGGAAGGCAACGCCACGGCCTATATGCCGCAGAGCTACATCGAGCAGGCGCAGGACAGGCGCAACGATGCCGCCCTCAAGCGCAGCGATACCCGCCGCGCCAACATCCTTGCCGAAAAGCGCACGCCTGCCTTGGAACATCAGGAAAGCGTGTCCATCGGCGGCATGGTGTTGGATTTGAACAGCCTGCCGCAGTTCGGCGAATTGCTCGAAGCGGAAATCTTGCCCGAACAAGCGGAAACGCCGCCCGTATCACAGGCGGCGGCAGAAGATAAAGGGTGGAAAGTGCCGAGCGACAAGGCCGAACGCTACGCCCTCTACTGGCAGATAAAGGACGAGCCGAATTTGCCCGAAGCGGCGCAGCGTTTCGTCCGCCGTTACCCGAACAGCGCGGAGTTTCGCGGGTTTAGTGGTGTTTTTGAAGAGAAAGCAGGATGATTTTTTTGAACTTTTTAAAGGAGTGAAGCAGTGAAAGAGCAAAATCGAAGAGAAAGCATCCGGATGCCGGACACGAAACCCTATCTGCCCAAAGAAGAGCTGGCAGAAATAGAGCGGCACCGACAGGAACGGATGCGGGAGCGGGTAAAGGTACGGAGGCAGCAGATTATCGATGTTTTAACTCGCCGATGACGAGGTCGTAAATATATTCGGTTGTGCCGCGTCCGCCGTGGCCTTCGGGAATCGTGTCGTCCAGTTGGTTAAGTAAGGATGAAAAATCCGACCTTTCCAGCCTGCCCGATTCAATATCGCGGCAAATCAGGCGGGCGATAATACGCATCAATCCTTCAAGTTGCTGGTCTTGATCGATAATTTTCGTTTCCAAGTCCGCAAGGCGGTACAACAGTTCTTCTTCTTTCATTTTCAGACGGCCTTTCAGGTCAAAGCACAAAAAAAAATGTGCGCGGTAGCCGCCGCGCACGGTGTCAAACAAGGCTTGCTTTAACGGAGTAAGCTGATTTA
Organism: Neisseria sp. WLZKY-1; assembly: GCF_046546535.1. Classification (NCBI taxonomy): domain Bacteria; kingdom Pseudomonadati; phylum Pseudomonadota; class Betaproteobacteria; order Neisseriales; family Neisseriaceae; genus Neisseria; species Neisseria sp. WLZKY-1. Next base: position 85,357 of record NZ_JBKGTW010000001.1, on the reverse strand, counting down.
ACGGAGCAGATTTTAAATGAAAATAGCCAAAATCACCAATATTGCGCTGGCCAATGCGGCGATGGCGCAGCTTGTCAACCGTCAGGACGGCCTGCCCGGGCTTGGCGTGCTTTACGGCCCCTCGGGCTACGGCAAAACCACCGCCACGGTGGCCGTCGCCAACCAAACGCGCGCCTATTACGTCCAGCTTCGCAGCGCATGGACGCGAAAAACCTTTATGGAAAAGGTGTGTGTCGAGTTGGGTGTGGAAAAAGGCCGCAACACGGCCGAATGTTTGGACAACATCTGCGCCCGACTGGCCGCTTCGCAACGCCCGCTGATTATCGACGAGGCCGACTATCTGGTGACCCGCAGCGGCATGGTCGAACTGGTGCGCGATATCTACGAAGGCAGCCAGTCGCCCGTCCTGCTGGTCGGCGAAGAGCTGATGCCCAACAAGCTCAAGCGTTACGAACGCTTCCACGGCCGTGTTTTGGCGTGGATACCGGCGCAGCCGGTGAGCAAGGCCGACGCGCAGGCGTTGGCGCAGGTATACGCGCCCACGGTCAGCATCGCCGACGAGGTGATCGACAAGCTGCTGGCCGTGTCGCACGGCTCGGTTCGCCGCGTGGCGGTCAACCTGGTTAATCTGGCCGAACTGGCCGACACGCAGGGCTGCGACGAAATCACCCTGTCCACCCTCAAAGAAGCGAAAGGTTTTGACTTCTACTCGGGCGAAGCCCCGGCACGGAGGCGGCCATGAGGGGGCAGGCAAGGGAAAAACTGTGGCGGTTTTTATGCGGCAGCGGCGTCTGCACGATACGCGAAGCGGCGGCAGCATGCGGCATCCCGTTTAAGACGGCCTACCACTACTTCCGCCAGTGGGAGCAAAACGGCAGCGTACGCGCCGACGTGCAAAAGTATTACCGCATCGTGGAAAAACGCGCCGAAGCCCCGCGCCTGCGCCAAGACGGCAGCGAAATCGGCGAAAGCACGGCCTCGGTGATATGGCGCACCATGAAAATCCTACACACCTTCACCCGCGACGAGCTGCACGCCCATGTTGCGATCACGCACCCGACAGGCAGGGCGGCCGTTACCCGCTATGTCCGCTTTTTAAGCAGGGCGGGTTATCTGCGCAGCGCGGGCGGGCAAAGACTGGCGCTGGCCGCCAATACCGGCCCACTGCCGCCGCACGTTGGCGAAGACGGCACGGTATACGACCCCAACACCGGCAAAACGGTGTTTAGAGGGAGGGCGGCATGACCAGAAAGCCCGTCACAAAACAGCCCTATATGGCCGAAAACTGGTTTGCGGTGCTGAAAGCGGAAGTGGAACGCAGCAACCTGCGCGATGTCGGCGCGGCAATCGGCTACAGCAAAACGTCTTTAAGCATGATATTGCGCGGCACTTATCCCGGCAAAACCGACAACGTGGCCGCGGCCGTGGAAAAAAAACTGTCGTCCTACCGCTGCCCGCACAGCGGCGGGCAGGTATCCGCCACCATCTGCCGCAGCATCGCCGACGAGCCGCCGCCGACCCACAACCCCATCAAAATGCAGCAGTGGCGCGCCTGCCAAAGCTGCCCGAAACGGCCGAAAAAAAAGACAAGCCCTTGATACGTCAATAATTTTTTTGCCTATCGTTTTAGATAAACATATGTTTTTAAAGGATTTTAAGATGAACAGCGAAATCAGACTGAGGCATTGGATAGGCGGGGCGCTGATTGCTTTGGCCGTATCCGCCGCCCCCTCCTGCGGCCTGCAACCGGCCAAAGCGCAGACAGTCCGCGTTATGCGGCAGGACATCCCTGCCCCGCCCGGGTTGGCCGCACCCGTCAAAGAAGACGCAATGAGCCTCGGCATAGACCCGCCGATGCCTTACGAGCCGACCGACGAAGAGCTGGCGGCAATGGGATACAGATTTTGAATCAGGCCGTCTGAAAACGGCAGAAAGGCAGAAACACAATGAGCAATTGGAACAAACGCAACCAAGACCCCTACGCATGGGGGCAGGTATACGGCAGCAAAGCGCCGCGCAGCAAAGCTTATTACCAAATGCTGCGCGAAAAGGGACGCGAGGCGGCGAAACAGGCCGCCGTCGGCAAAATCAGAGCCAAATACGGCCGCGACGCCATTAAAAACGGAGACGGCAGCGATGTTTAAAAACCTGTTGAAAATCTGGCTGGCACTCACCGCCCTGTTCGGCACGGCCGCAGCGGCCGGGTGCGGCCTGGGCATCCTGATGGTCGAAGCGTTTTTAAAGGGAGTGTGTCATGGATAAACAAAAAGCATTAGAAAAAATCAAAAAGTGCCTGGCTCTAAGCAAATCGGCCAACGAGCACGAAGCGGCGCAGGCGCTCAAGCAGGCGCAGGCGTTGATGAAACAGTACGGCATCGGAACAGAGGAAATCAAATTGTCGGATGTGGGCGAATTTGGCGCACAGGCGGCAATGACGCTGCCGCAATGGCATTGGAATCTGACAGCCGTCTGCGCGAAAGCCTTTGACTGCAACAGATATCTTGATGTGGCACTCGGCGAGATGGTGTTCGTCGGCGTGGCGGGAAAACAAGAGCTTGCCGCCTACGCTTACGAAGTCCTGCTGCGCCAACTCAGAAAAGCAAGGCGCGAGTACATGGCGACCGAACTGAAACGGGTCAGGATTGCCAAAAACAAAACCTACCGGGCCGACTGTTTTTGCGAAGGATGGGTAAACACCGTTTGGCGGCAAGTTCGCCTCTTTGCCGGAAGCAAAGAAGAAGCAGAACTGGTCGAACGCTACCTTGAAGGCAAAAAACTGACCGATGCCAAAGCACGCACGGTGTCAGCCTCATCCACAGCAAAAGCGGCTGGAGGATACGACAGGTTCCGCGGTGCTGAACAAGGCAAAGAAGCGCAGCTGCACCATGCTATGAATGGCACGGACGGCGTGAAGCAAATCGGAGGCGCGGCATGAACCTGCGCTGCCCCAACTGCGGCGCGGTACACAGCCTAGACAGCCTGCTCGGCAACGACGATGCGACGCAGCTTTTAAAGCTGGTTGTGGGCTTGGATGCGGAAATCGGCCGCGCCGCCATGCGCTATATCGGCCTGTTCCGCCCCGCCAAAAGCCAACTCAGCTTCGGCCGCGTGGCGCGGCTTTTGGAGGAACTGCTGCCCAATATGCGGGCTGGCAAAATCAGCCGCAACGGCAAAACGTATCCTGCCCCTACCGCTGCATGGATATACGGTTTTAATGCCTGCGTCTCCGCACGTAACGCCGGCCATCTGACTCCCCCGCTCAAATCGCACGGCTACCTCTACGCAATCATCGCCGCATGGCAGGGCGCGGCGGCCCCTGCCTCTACTCCTGTTTCAGACGGACAAACCGCCGCCCCTGCCGCCGACAGCAAGCTACGGCAAGGCATCGGCGCCCTGACGCAGTGGGCGGGAGACGACGGCCTGCGCCGCCACCTTGCCGCAGGGTTTGCCGTTTTGGCGGCGGGCAACCTCAAAGGCCGCCCCGCCGCGCAGGACATGGCCGCCGTCGCCGAAATCTGGGCGCAGCAGATTGAAAGCCGCGAAACATGGTACGAAGACACCGATCCCGCCCGTTTTCAGGCGGCCTTCAAGCAGCTTTCCGCGCAGACGTCCGAATGGCCGAACGTGCGCGACCTGCTCCAAATCCTGCCGCCGCGCCTGATTCCCCGCCAGTCCCTGCCGCAGCCTGCGCCCGACAGGGAAAAAGGCAGGCAGGAGATGGCAAAGATAAAACAGATTTTTAACCAACCTAAGGAAAACACCAATGGAAACTGAAAAACCTCATCAAAACCGCGGCATCGGAATGTCAGAAGAACTGACAAGTGCTGAAAAAGAACTGATTTTTGATTTTTTGGACAGCTACGATCACTGGGAAGTATTCCGTGATTTTTGCAACTGCAATAACGAATCAGAAACCGATATTTACGCTGAAATCAAGCAAAAACTTAATGTAAAAGGAGCTTAAAACATGGCAACAGCTAAAAAATCCCGCACCAAATCCCCCGCCCTGACGGTATCGGTGCAAACCCGCGACGAAGCCGTCGAAGCCGTGCGCCGCCTCGGCGACATCGGCCGCGAAGCCCAGCGCATCGCCCACGACCTGAACGACAAAGTGGCCGCAATGCAGGAAGAGGCAGATGCCGCCGTCGCCCCGCTGCAAGAAGAAGCCGCCGCCCTCGAAGCCGCCGTCCACGCCTGGGCGAACGCCAACCGCGACACCCTCACCGACGGCGGCAAGGTCAAATTCGCCGACCTCACCACCGGCATCATCCGCTGGCGCAACAACCCGCCCAGCTGCCGCGTAACAGGCCAGGACGCAGTCATCGCCCTGATGCAGGGCGACGCGGGCAAATACGGCCGCTTCCTGCGCACCAAGACCGAGGTCAACAAAGAAGCCGTCTTAAACGAAGCGGCATTCTTCGAGGCCAACCCGCTGCCCGGCCTGAAAATCGTGCAGGGCAAAGAGTTTTTTGTCATTGAGCCGCACAATCAGGAGGTAGCCGCCTAGGCCGTCTGAAACCCAAAGGGCGGCACCCCGCCGCCCTTTCAAACCCCCGTTCAAAACCCTTTTAAACAAGGAAAAAACACCATGAAAAAATACATGTTTGTGAGAATGCCCGACCAATCCGTCTGGCGCGTCCCCACCCAAACCATCGCCGACAACCGCAACGCCTGCTATGACGGCATCGGCAAAGACCCGCAAGAAACCCGCGCCGAAACCGCCGCCCTGTTTGAAACCCCCGACGAAATCGCCGATTGGGCGGAAAACAACATGGACTGGGACGAAGTCCGCCACCAAGCCGAAATCGTCAAAAAAGGCGAAATCGACTATCAGGCGGGTTGGATTGAGGGCGAGAAAACCTTTTCCGACAGCGAAGAGATGGAGAAATAGCCATGTGGTACAAACAACTATCCGCATTTTGCCTGCCGTCCCCTCCATCCGCCGCGCTGCTCGAAGCCGCCCTGATGACCGCGCCGCATATGCCGCCCGCAGGTTTGGACTGGTTTAACGAGGGCTTCGCGCTTCCCCAGCCCTTTTCAGACGGCCTTGTCTTTGACGCCGACGGCTGCCTCGGCTTTGCCCTCAAACGCGAAGAAAAAGTGCTGCCTGCCGCTGTTATCCGCGAACAGGTGCAGAAACAGGTCGACAAAATCGAACGCGAAGAAGCCCGCACCGTCGGCAGAAAAGAGAAGCAGGAGTTGAAACAGCAGATTATCGACGACCTGCTGCCCCGCACCCTGACCCGCAGCAGCCGCACCAACGGCCTGATTGCCGGAAACTGGCTGCTGATTGATACGGCCTCCGCCCCGAAAGCGGAAAAACTGCTCACTCATCTGCGCCAAGCCCTCGGCGGCTTGGATGCCGAGCTGCTGCGCACCAAAGAATCCCCGCGCAGCCTGATGACAAAATGGCTGCTGGCCGGAGAGGCGGGCGGCAGCTTCGAGCTGGGCGACAGCGCGGTCTTAATCGGCGGCGGGGACAACGCCCCGCGCGTCAAAATCGACCGCAGCGACCTGACCCGCGAAGATGTCGTTCGGCACGTCAAAAACGGCCTCGACGTATGGGAAATGGGCTTAGTGTGGCGCGACCGCCTCTACTTCACGCTGACCGCCGACTTCGCGCTCAAACGCATCAACTATCTTGACGTCCTGACGCAGGAAGCCGAAGTCGGCGACGATGCCGCATCCCTTGCCTACGCCACGCAAACCCTCATGGCCGCCGCCCTGACCGAAGTGTTGGACGAGTTGGCGGAGTTGGCGGGCGGATTGGAGGGAGTGAGATGAAATACTGGCTGATCGAATTGATACATAACGTAGACATTATGTGCAACATACTGTTTTTCATGTTGAACCTGTTAATCATCATCGCATATGCGAAAACGGAAGGCGTTGCTTTGGGTATCAGCAAAAACATCCGCCGCCTGTGGTTTGCCTGTTTGGCCGGGGTGCTGCTGATACCGTCGCAGGAAGTGTTGCACAAACTGTTTTAAACCCGCGCGGCACGGCCTGCCGCTTCAACCTTGGAGATAAACCATGAACAAACCCCAACTGATCGAACAAATCGCCAAGCACGGCGGTATGGTCAAAGCCGAAGCGGCCAATGCCCTGGAAGCCGTCTGCCGCGCCGTCAAAGCCGCCCTGCGGGACGGCGAGGCCGTCGCCATCCCCGGCTTCGGCACATTTGAAGCCGTCGCCAAGCCCGAGCGGCAGGGGCGTAACCCGCAAACGGGCGAGGCCGTTACCATAGCCGCGCACAAGGCCGTGAAGTTTAAAGCGGCCAAAGCCCTGAAAGACGCGGCCAACGCCTAGCGGCCGTCTGAAACGGCAAATCCAAGCGGGTCTCACCCGAAGCCCGCTTCCGTTTGCCTCGTTTCTATAATAGCATTAACCCTTTTTAACAAAGGGTGATGATAATGGATGATGATAACTACCGCAGGCAGGCTGTAAACGAGCTAATTGACGAATACAGCCTGAATCCCGTTCTGTTTAAAACAGGCGCAATACATCAGCTGCTGTGCAAGATAGAAGATTCATCATCTGCCGCAAAAGAGCTGGCGCGGCTGCTGAACGGACGGGATTTTGAATGGGTGGATTTTGACAAATGCATTGCTTTCTGTGAGAAATATGACATCCAGCCGTCCGCATACTGGTTTTTAGACAAAAAACCGCAAGAGCCGGAAACCCTGAAAGATTTTTTAGAAACGCTGACCATTCCCGAAATCAAAAGGCTGGCAAAGCGGAAAGGCATAGCCAAACTGCCCGCCCGCAAAGCGGAAATCATTGAAAAGGTCTGCGCCGAAGCGGATTTGCAGGATTTTGAAGCGGATATGGAGGCCGCCCTGCAAGAGCGTGGAGAAACCTACCGCGCGGCGGAATTCAGGGCGAAGTGCGAAGCCCTTGTCCGCGACGTTTTGGCGAGGGCAAGCAGCATCCGCCAAACCAAACAAAGTGCTGCAAGCGGTCTTGTGTTCAGATACAGCATCTCCGAACAAAGCGAAGACGACAGGGAAATGGCCTACCTGATGATGGGCGGCTACCACACCGCCGAAGACGGCCAAGGCGGGCTGAAATCGCTGCCGCCGTTTTTCCCGGGCGATTCGGCTTGGGTCTCTGCCGACTGGGATAGAAGTATCAAATATAAAACGGATTTTTTCGCCGATCCTGCCGCATATGCGGCGCAGCCGGAGAAACAGCCTGCAACAAGCCGGCCTGTCGGCATAGTACAAAAAGCAGCAGGGATAAAAAGAAAAATACTCGCTTTCCCGTATATCAAACAGATAGCCATCGGTTTTTCGGTATTGATACTGCTCGCTGTTTTTAAGAGCTTGTCAACCGCAGACCGGTTCAGATTCGTATTTTTCGCCATCATGCTGCTGCTTCCGCTTCTTGTCTGGTGGATTTGGCGCGGCATCCGCAACGGGCGGTGAAAAAACAGTTGCAATGATTCCGCGTTTGCCGTAAAGTAATTTCAGGTGCTGAAAACACCTTGATTTACACACGGATTTAACGCCCCGACAGTGCGGATTTTTTACGCCTGTTGGTTTCAGACGGCCTGTTCTCGGTTGTCTGCCCCGCCTTATGGCTGGGTGTGCGAGGAATAAAACACCCGAAAGGGAAATAACTCCGCCGCTTGTGTAACGGTTTTCAGCACCCAGCCGCCCTTATGGGCATTCTTCAAAACTTCCTCTGAAAAAGGATTGCACAATGTCATCACAACCTTTGGTGCGCCATTCCGGCAACCGTCTCATCACCACCTCCCTCGCTATTTCCAACCACTTCGGCAAAAAGCATAAAGATGTTTTAAAAGCCATCCATAATCTTGAATGCTCTCCCGATTTTGCAGAGCGCAATTTTGCGCTTTGCTATAAAAACAACCCCTTACAGAATGGAAAGCCTAATCCGTTCTACGAAATCACCCGCGACGGCTTTGTCTTCCTCTGCATGGGCTTTACCGGCGCGCAGGCGGCGCAGTGGAAGGAAAAATACATCGAAGCCTTCAACCGCCTCGAAGCGGAAATCTGCCGCCGCGAAGCGCAGCCCGCCATCGATGCCGCCGCGCTCGAACGCCTGCGCCAAGCCTATCTGGACGACAATCCCCAAATGGCCGACCTCTTGCGCTACCGCGACGCGGGTTTGAAGCAGACCGAAGCCGCCCTCCTGCTGGGCATCTCGCCGCAGACCGTGCGCGAACGCCTCAAAAAGGCCGCCGCGCTGGGGCTGTGCGATTATAGGCCGTCCGAAGTTCTGGCCGAACGCGGCCGCCTCGGCATGGCCGCCCTGCGCCAAAAACAGGCGTTTGCCGCTTTGCAGATGTCCCTGCCGATGGAGGGTTGAGTCGTGGATATCACCGTCACCCTCACCACAAAAGAGCTGGTCGCCCTCGATTTCTGCCTGTTCACCCTCGAGCTGCTGGCCGATTATGAAGACCAGCTGGAAGATTTGCATACCGGCTTCCAATCCCTCGCCCTGACCGCCGTTGAAAAAGGCGGACTGCTGCGCAACGCGGTTTGGCAGGCTGCGAAATAAAGCCCGGCCAACTGTAACCACGATGGTTACAGTTGGACAAACGGCGCAAAGGCCGTCTGAAACCTGATTTTTCGAGTTTCAGACGGCCTTTTTTTATTTTCACAAAATGCAAAAAATATTTGACTACGCGAAAATATCGCGTATAATACAACTCATCGGGAAGCAAGGTGCAAGCCCGAACAACCAAAAAGGAATATGAAATGCAAGTACGAATTATCGAAACAGGCGAAATCGAAACCTTGGCAATCTACGCAAACGGATGCAACTGGGTAGCCGATTTAATCGGCAATCATGACGGTTTTGGAAAAGATACAAGCTGCCAATTCAAGGCGGTGGACGATGAGGAACTCGGCCTTGTGTATGAAACCAGTCAGGCAAATTTCGATTGGTGGGAAGACTGCATCGCAGGTATCGAACACAAGGACAGGATTGCCGAAACCTATGCGGAAAAGCATGGTTGGGATGCGGTTTATGAAGTCTTGCGCCAAGCCGGAGGTTATGACTTGGAATACCAGGCAAGAGCGGACATCGCAGCGCTTGAAGAAGCGTTTGGAGAGATTGAAAAATAGAAAACAGACAGCGGGCAGCATCAGGCAAGCCCGCTTCTCCTTTAAGGAGCATCAGATGCGCATCAAATCAACTCTGTATTCGCTGTTTCAGCGGTTTTCCAAGCCGACCTTTCGGGCGGTTGCCAACGATTATTTGGACATTGCCTTAGCCAACTGCTGCGCCCACGTCCAAAAATACACCCGCTCCCGCTTTGATTTGTGGGTTTATCCCCGCATCGGCAGCCTGCGGATAGACAGGGTAAAACCGCAGCAGATTATTGACTGCGTGCTGGATTTTCAGGCGGCCGCCCCGTCACAGTCGCGCCGCCTGCTCCAAGTGATTAGCGGTGTATACCGCTACGCCAAGGCCAAAGGGCTGTGCGACAGCAACCCTGCGGACGGCTTGGGTATTGTGCTGACGCCCTATCAGTACAAGGGATTTAACCATATCGCACCCAAACAAATGCCTGCGTTTTTGGGCGCGGTGGACAACAGGGTCACATTGGACAAAGCCGCCGTAACCGCGTTTTGGCTGATTGTCTACACCGCCGTGAGGCGCGGCGAAGCGGTCAATGCCGCCGTGGACGAGTTGGATTTTTCCGCCGCCGAATGGACTATCCCCGCTGCCCGCATGAAAAACCGCAAGCCCCACACCGTGCCGCTGTCACCGCAGGTATGCGCCATGCTGCAAGATTGGCTGGCGGAGCGGCGTGCGTGTGGTATCGACAGCCCGTTGCTGTTCGGCGGCATCGGCGGACACCGCCCGCTGCAAGTTATTACGCAGGCCAAATGGCGCGACCGCATGACCCTGCACGGCCTGCGTAAGGTGTTTTCCACCCATGCCCATGAGAGCGGGCTGTGGTCTGTGGACGCCATTGAGCTGCAACTGTCGCACACCATCCCCGGCGTGCGCGGTGTGTACAACAAGGCCGCCTATATGGATGAGCGCCGCTGCCTGATGGCGTGGTACGCCGATGAGGTAGACAAATGGCGTGCGGCGGGCAGGGGCTTGATATAATGGCCTGTCTGCAAAATTTGGGATACACCATGCAAGCCAAACAAATCGAACGGTACCGCCGCCTATTGTTTTTAACCGTATTGGAGGCCGCGAAAAATGTCGCCTGCACCGCCACCCGCCCCGAAGGCGTGTCCGAGCGGGCGTGGAACAGATGGGAAAAAGGCGAAGCGGCGATACCGCAGGAAGTGGCCGACAATTTGGCCGCACTGATTGACGAGAGACAGCGCATCGTCTCCGAGTTGGCCGATAAGCGTCCCTCCGTTTGGCAGATGCCGCCCGCCGACACCCTGCCGCAACGGCGGCTGTTGTCCTCCGTGGCCGCCGAAGCCGCCGCGATGGGCATCGCCGTGCAGGAGGCAGAGGAATGACAGACTACCCCGAAACCGGCTACACGCCCGCCAACCTGCGCCACCTGCGCGGCATCCACGGCCTGACGCAAACCGAGGTGGGCAAACGCACGGATACCGCCCTGCGCACCGTGCAAAACTGGGAGGCCGACGTACACAGCAAAGACCACAGCGGCATGCCGCACCGCAAATGGGTAAAGCTGTTGGAAAGCCTGAAAAAAGAGGAATAAAACACTTGACTGCGCGAAAATATCGCGTATAATGCAGCTCATCGGGAAGCAAGGTGCAAGCCCGAACAACCTAAAAGGAACTTGAAATGAACAAACTTTTGGATACGGAAATGAAACAGGCTCAATTGAGAAAAGTGGATGCAGAAATTGCTAAGCTGATTGCCGAATCGGCCAAAATCAATGCCGAAGCAAGATGGTATCCGATTATGATTGCAACGGGCTTGGTCACCGCCGTAGCTGCCGCCCTGACTGTGATTGGAAAGTTATAAGCAGAAGCCCCGCAAGGGGCTTTTTTTGATACAGAGGCCGTCTGAAACCCGAAAAACAAGGGTTTCAGACGGCCTTTTTTATTTCCCGAACAAACGCTTAAAATACTACATATAGTATTTTTACTGTATAATAAGGCATTATTTTTACAACATATAGTAAAACGGGGGGTGTGTATGAAAAGCAGGAACGCGCTGATCGCCAAAATCAAAATCGCCCAGAAGGAATTGGGTATGGCCGACGAGGCCTACCGCGCCATGCTGCTGCGCGTAACGGGTAAAAACTCCTGCGCGGCGATGGATACCGGGGAGCTGGAGGCCGTACTCGCCGAGATGGTGCGCTTCGGTTTTACCCCGAGAACCACCGCCAAAGACAAATACGGCAAGCCGCACCTGCGCCGCACGGCCGCCGCGCCGCTGATGGATAAAATCGAAGCGCTGCTGGCCGACGGCGGCTATCACTGGAACTACGCCCATGCGATGGCCAAACGGATGTTTCAACGCGACAAGGTGGAGTATTTGGACAACGACCAGTTGCGCAGGCTGGTAGCGGCTTTGCAGATTGCCGCCAACCGCAAGCAGAAAGGGGCTTGAAATGCGGGAGGAATACGGATTTACCGGCGGCGCCTGCCTGCCGCCGCGTGATTTTTCCATGACGGAGGCGGATTTTGCCGACATCCGCCACCTGTTGCCGGAAAGCGTGCTGGGCATGATTCAGGTGGCGGGTTTGGAAGCGGCCTTTGCCCTTATCAAGCGTTACGGCGGCACCCATTTTCCCATCGGCAAAAACCAAACCAAAGCGGGGAAGCTGCTGCACGCCATGCTGGCCGACGAGGTGGGCGACGAAGTGGCTGCCCGTCTCGGCCGCGTCTACGCCGCGCAGCGCAGCCTCTGGCTGCCGAAGTGCGAAGGCGCAATATTGGAACTGCGCGACCGCTATATCCGCCGCCAGTTCGACGAACTGACGGGGCGGGACAGATACCGCCTCACCGCACAACAGGCCACCCGCTCGCTGGCACTGGCGCACAACCTGACACAGCGGCGGATTTGGTACATCCTCAAACAGCCGGACAAAACCCCCGAAACCGCCGTCCAAGCCGCGCTTTTTTAATTTCATACAGCTTTCCGCCCATGCTTTTGCATGGGCTTTCTTTTGCCTGCCGTCCGGGCGGCGGCAGGCAGTGAAGCGCCGCCGTGCAGCCGTTCCGCCCCCGCGCGGGAAAATGCAGGCCTGACTGAAAAAGTTTTGAAAGGTTTGAAATGGCAGACAGATTACCCGCTTTTATCGACCGCGTACTCGCCCATGAGGGTGGCTACGTTAATCACCCGCAAGACCCGGGCGGCGAAACCAACCACGGCATCACCCTGCGCACCGCCCGCGCCAACGGCTACGCGGGTGCAATGCGTGATATGACCCGCGCGCAGGCTGTAGAGATTTACCGCAAAGCCTTTTGGCAGCGCTACCGTGCCGCCGAGATGCCCGAGGCCGTCGCCTTCCAGTTTCTCGACGCCTGCATCAACCACGGCTACGGCAACGCCGCCCGCATGCTGCAACGCGCCGCAGGCGTGGCCGACGACGGCGTGATCGGCGACATTACCCTGGCCGCCGTCAACGGCATGCCGGAAAACGATCTGCTGCTGCGCTTTAACGCCGAGCGCATTGTTTTCTTTACCAAATTAAGCGCCTTCCCGACCTTCGGCAAGGGTTGGATGCGGCGCGTGGCGCAAAACCTGCAACACGCGGCCGCGGACAACGCGGATTGAGGAGGCGCGATGAAAAAGATACTCACAGCCCTATGCCTGTCTCTGCTGGCTGACCGCAGTTTTCCCGACAGCATCCGCATTTCGCCGCCGCGCGTGGCCGCCCTGCGCCAACATCCGAGCCTGAAACGCGGCAAAAGCGGCGTGGCGGCGGCCAAACGCGCGGCACGGCGCAGAAAGGTGCGCCGGTCATGAAACTGCTCAAATGGCTTGCCGGCCTTATCAGCAACCCCGCCACCGGCCAAATCTCGCACACCAAGTTGTGGGCGAACGTGGCCGCAGGCGTCATGACTTGGAAATTTGCCGCGATGCCCGACGCGCCCGAATGGGCTTGGTGGGCATACGGCGCGATGGTCGGCGGCTATGCCCTGATTAAGCGCGGCATTGCCGCCGTGCCGCAGGTGGCGCAAATCGTGCGCGACAAGGAGGCGGGCGATGAATAGCCTGCCTGTCCGCTGCGGTTTGGCCTTTGCCGCCCTGCTGGCCGTCGTCGGCGCGTATCACGCAGGCTACAGCCGCGCCGCCCTCGAAGGCGAAGCGGAAAAGACGCGCATTGTCGGCCAGTGGCACAAGCAGGCCGCCGCCTCGGCGCAGGCCTATATCGCCAGAGTGAAAGAAGTGCAGGCCGAACGTGAAAAAGAAGCGGCGCGCGCCGAACGGCTCAATGCCGAACTGGCCGATGCCCGCCGAAAAATCGACGTTCAGACGGCCTCTGTTGAAAAGGAAATCCCCGATGTTTTACAGAAAGAAGGCGGTGCTTTTAACGGCCTTGGTGCTGACAGCCTGCGCCTCTACAAGCGCGCCCTCGGTTATTGAAACGGTGGAAGTGCCGGTAATGCCGACCGTGCCCGCCGCGCTGATGGATACGCCCGTGCGCCCCGCGCCGCCCGCAGCGGGTACGCCCGCCGCCCTGTTGAAGCACGCCGCCCGCTTCGGCGCGTATGTGAAAACGCTGGAAGCGCAGAACGCCGCGTGGCGGCAGTGGGTTTCAGACGGCCTCAAAGCGGAGGCGGCGCGATGAACTATCAGGATTTGGTTGCCCGCGCCATCGCCGTGAAGGCCGCCGATTTGGAAATGGGCTTATCCCGCGCCCGCGAGCAGCGTTCCTTTATCGAGGGCGTGTCCCGTGTGCTGGATGCGGCGCAGGCGGTCTATGTTGTGAAGATGGACAGGGATTTTCGGACGACCTTTAACATTGAAACCGATGACGGCGGGTTTAAAGACCTTTATCAGGCAGTAAAACAGGCGTTGTCTGTGTACTTCGATGTTGAGTTTTCCGTCTGCGATGCGCGGCCGGTTCTGGCTGTGCACAGCCTTGTGCCGCAGGGCTTCTCCTGCCGCATCCTGTTCAAGGAGGCGTGAAATGGACTTTGAATTCGCCTTCAAAACCCTGTGGGGGCTGGCGACGGCGGCCGGCTGGTTTTGGGTCAACGGCATATCAGGCCGTCTGAAAGAGTCCGAAGCCCGCACCGAGCGGCTCAAAGAACAGCTGCACGACGTCAAGCTGGCCTACGCCACGAAAAAAGAGGCCGAGGCCGACCGCAAAACCGTCACCGACGCCCTCTACCGCTTGGAAAACAAGATCGACAAACTGGCCGACAAAATCGACCACAAAGCAGACAAGAGCTAAACATTATGGAAAACAAAGACCCTATCCTCGCCGCACTGGCGCGCATCGAAGCCAAGCAGGACGACCTGTTGAAAAACCAGGCCGAAATGGACGTGGAGTTGCAGCAAATCCGCAAAGACGTGAAACGCACGGCGGCCGTGTACGGCGGCCTCGGCGGCGTCATCGTCTCTACCTTCTGGGAGCTGCTGCGCGCCAAACTGGGAGTCTGACATGGCACACCCCGCAGAAACCCGCGAAAAGCTGCGCAGACTGTACGTCAGCGACGGGCAGACGCTCGAAATCGCTGCGACGATGTGCGAAATCCCGACAGCTACCGCCCGTAGCTGGAAACGTGCCGCCAAGGAGCAAGGCGACGATTGGGACAAAGTGCGTGCTGCCTACACCTTGGCGGGCGGCGGCATCGAAGACTTGAGCCGCTCGCTGCTGGCGGGTTTTTTGGTGCAGTACCAATCGACGATGACGATGTTGCAGGACACGTCGGTCGAGGAGCTGATGCCGTCCGAGCGCGCCAAACTGTTGGCGAGTCTGTCCGACGCGTTTACCAAGACCGTGGCGGCAAACAAGCGGGTATTGCCCGAAATACAGGAATCTGCGGTTGCCATTAAAGTCATCGAAAAACTGTTTTCCTATATTGCCGACCGGCATCCCGATATGTTGGCTGCGTTTGATGAGGTACTACAAGGCTTTCAAACCGTCATCGAGAAAGAGTTTTAATCATGCAGGGAAAATTGAGCCAATCCGAACTGCGCGCCAGAATGTCCGCAATCCGGGCAGACATCAACCGGCGCATCAATGCGGCGGATATCGGATTGTCTGCCGCACCTGCGGATATTGCCGAGCGTCGCGCCAAAGTGATGCAGTGTACGCCCGAGGCTTTCCGTTTTTTCTGCAAGACTTATCTGCCGCATTATTTCCCCGACGACAGCGAATCTGTTTTCCATACATGGGCATACACAGAGCTGCCCGAAATCGAAAAAGAACCGGAATCGGTCTTGCAGGGTTGTGCGGCATCGCGCGGCGAAGCGAAAACATCGCTGACCGTACAGGCGTTTTCCCTTTGGCGCGAAGTGCGCAATGCCAAACACAATACCGTCATCGTGTCCGACACCGAAGACCAAGCTGACGCCATCGTCGAAGCCATCAAAACCGAACTGACCGACAATCCCGCGTTGCAGTTGGACTTTCCCGAAGTCTGCGGGCAGGGGCAAGTATGGCGTATCGGTGAAATCCGAACCCGCCAAAACAACCAATTTAAAGCCTATGGCGCGGGACAGGGCATCCGCGGCGCGAAAAAAGGCGAGGTGCGCCCCGATGCGGTCTATCTCGACGATTTGGAAAATGAAAAACACACCGAAAACATCCGCCTGCGCGACAAACTGACCAAGTGGATAGGCAGTGTCATCAATCCTTTGGGCGGCGCGGGTGCGAAGTGCGACATTTTGTATGTCGGTACGATTTTATGTTTGGACAGCGTATTGGCTCGGGTGTTGAAAAATCCGTTTTGGCGCAGTGTGCGCTTTTCCGCCATCATGAAGTGGCCTGTCAATATGGATTTGTGGGCGGAATGGGAAAACATCTACCGTAACACGCCGAAAGAAAACCGCGCCAACGAAAAGGCGGCTCAGGCGTTTTACGAAGCAAACGAAGCGGCAATGTTGGAAGGCAGCGAAGTGAGCTGGAGCAAACGACCGCTGCTCGCCCTGATGAAAATCCGCGCCCGCGACGGTATCCATGTTTTTAACTGTGAATATCAAAATCAGCCGGGCAATCCCGAAAATGCGATTTTTGCTGATTATTTGGACAACTGTTATTACCGCACTCTGCCGCATGATGTCGTGTATTTTGGTGCGGTTGATCCTTCACTGGGCAAACAGGGCAAAGGCACTGATCCGTCCGCCATTCTTGTTGGCGGCTACCAACGCGCCACCGGCACGCTGTTTGTTGTGGAGGCATCCATCAAGAAACGTGTGCCGAGCCTGATTATTCAGGACGTCATCAGACTGCAAAAGCAATACGGCTGCTTGCTGTGGGTCATCGAGACCGTCCAGTTTCAAGAATTTTTCAAAGACGAACTGATTAAAGAGGCGGCAAAACAAGGGGCGCATGTTCCTGCGCGTGGAGTCAAACCGAGCGCAGAAAAAGTGATGAGAATTGAAAGTATCCAACCGCATTTTGCCAACGGATTTATCAAACTGTTGCCGGAACAGCGTGTATTGATTGAACAGTTGCGGGAGTTCCCCGATGCCACCCACGACGACGGCCCCGACGCGCTGCATATGCTGTGGATGCTGGCAACCAGCGGCAGCCGCGCGCAGGAGGTGCGGCGGGCAATCGATTTGCCCGATCCGTCTTTTTCGGACAGTTTCTAAGGACATCCCATGTCGAAAAAAAACAAGAAAGACAAAGCCGTAAAACAAGAGTTGAAAACGCTGGTAGCGGATACCGCAGCCGCGCTGAACAGTTTCGGCTCATCGGAAAGCAGTGACGAACTGCTCGACCGTTTGGGCTTGAGCCGCGAACAGGTGTTTGCCGCCGTTTCCTCCGACGACGAGGTGGAAAGCTGCAAGGAAGACCTGCGCACGGCGATGATGGCCAGCGGCTGGCGGCTGTATGGCGACGGCACGGACGACGCGCAGACCGACCGCATCTACCGCTGTATCCGCCGCCATTTGGGCGCGTTTGTCGAGATAGTGCTGACCGCGCGGCTCAACGGCTATGCCGTCGGCCGCTATGTGTGGAAGGTCGAAGAAGACGGCTTTATCACGCTGGACATGCTGCGCGACCGGCGCGACGAGTTGGAAAAATACCGGCCGCAGCGCGACGGCACGCTCAAATACAACGGCGAAAACGGCGAAGAAACCATTGATACCACCGTATTGCACCTGTTTCTCGCCAACCGCCCTACGGCCAAGAATCCCGCAGGCGAGATGACCGTGGCGCGGCTGTATCCCGCCGTCGCCCTGCGCAAACAGGGCATCCAGTATGCCTACCAATTTATCAAACGCTACGGCCAGCCCTATCTGATCGGCAAATACACCAACGGCGGCGGCAGCGACAACGTCGGCACGGTATACAGCCTGCTCAACGGCGGCGCGGCCACCATCGACACCGAAGACAGCATCGAGATGCTCACCAACCCCGCCACCGGCACCGCCTTTGCCGAAATCGAGCGGCTGGCCAACGCCCGCATCCAAAAGCTGCTGTTGGGCAAGGTCAAAACCGCCGATTTGAACAGCGGCAGCAGGGCGGCGCAGCAAACCGAAGAAAACGCGCGGCAAGACCGCATCGAAGCCTATCTGACCCTGCTGTCGCTGGCCGTGCAGCACGCCGTGGACGCGCTGGTCATGGTCAACGAGCAGTGGGGCGTGCCGGTAAAACACAAAGGCGGGCTGTGGTTTGAGTTCGACGAAGAAATCAAGGTCGACAAAGCACGGGCGGAGCGCGACAAAATCTACGCCGACATGGGCTATATCAGATTCACCGGGGATTATTACGAAAAAGTGCTGGGCTTCGAGCCGGAGCATTACGAACTGGCCGAAACGCCCGCAAGGCCGTCTGAAAGCCGCGCTTTGTCCGCTTTATCCGTGCGCCTGTCCGATACGCATTCAGACGGCCTCTCCCCCACCGAAGCCGCCGACCGCGCCGTTATGCAGCCGAAAATCGCCGCCATCCTCGCCGCCCTGGCCGAAGCCGACGGCTACGAAGCCTTTCAGACGGCCTTAAACGGCATGGACTTGTCCGAGGGCGATTTGCTGCTGGTCGACAGACTGGTCGGCGAATCGGTACGCGCGTTTGCCGAGGGGATGGAACATGGAAAATAAAGGGGTGCAAATCCGCTTCAACACCCTCATCGACCGCGCCGCCCTCGATTTTCTCAAAAGCAAAAAGCTGCTGCCCGGTTTCTCGCACTACGACGTCTGGCTGTACGAACACGCCGTCGCCTTTACCGTGGCCAAGATGATGGACGCCGATATACTGGCCGAAACCAAGGCGGCCGTGGAAGCGGCGGTTGCCAACGGCACAGGCTGGCACACCTTTCAAAAGCAGCTCAAACCCTATCTGATGGCGCGCGGCTGGTGGGGCGAATCGGTCATGGTCGACCCCGTGGACGGCGTGGCCAAAACCGTGCAGCTGGGCAGCACCCGCCGCCTGCGCACCATTTTTCACACCAATTTTCAAACCGCCCATGCGGCCGGACAGTGGATGCGCGTGCAGGCGGCCAAGGAAGAGCTGCCCTATCTCAAATACCTGCCCAGCGTGGCAGGCGAGCGGCGCGAGGCGCACAAGCGCTATTACAACCTTATCCTGCCGGTGGAGCACGAATTGTGGAAACAGATATTCCCGCCCAACGGCTACGGCTGCCTGTGCGGCGTCGTCCAGCTTACCGAAAAACAAGCCCTGCGCGAGCGTGCCGAAGACATCGAAGCCGACCCCGACGCCTTCACGCCCGAGCAAATCGAAAACAGCAAAAAAGGCCGTCTGAACGACACGCCCGACATCAAAACGGTGGAAGTGACCAACCCGCGCACGGGGCAGGTCGTCCGCATCCCCGCCGACATCACCCCGAGCTTCGCCCACAGCCACGGCGACCGGATAGGCGCATTGCGCGAACTAGCCGCCGCCAAACATGGCATGGCGTTTGCCAACCGCGTAGCGAAACAAACGGATGCATATGTGCAAAGCAAAATAATCCGCCCGAACTTTATCGGCGTGTCGCCAAACCTGACGCTTGCCGCCAATAAAGGCGGCCTGTCCGACCCGCAGGGTTTTGTTTATGCCAACGCAGGGCGCGGGGAGCAAATCGGCAAAATTCCGCCGGGCAAAGCCGGTGCGGCGGAAGCGGTGGAACAGAACGGGCGATACTATCTGCTGGAATACGGCAAAGGCGGCGTTTCCCTGTCGGAGATGACGGCGGCGCAGTATGAAAAACGAAAAATCGAAGCCATGACGGAATTGGGCGGCGAGGTTTTCTCACCCTCCGACTTCGACGTAATGAACGAATTGATGCCGACGCTGATGAAGAAATACGGCGATACGGACTTCGGCGACCGGCTGGCCGCTTTCGCCTATACCACCGTCGGCGGCAGCGATGTCAACAAGGAGCTGTTTCTCAACAAGGGCGACCTGTCCGCCATCCGTAACCCCTACATGCTGCAACTTGTCCGCGCTTTGGATCGGTTTTTGGAGAAAGCGCCCAAGCGTGCCGGTGATACCATACGCATGATAGATTCGGCCAAGTTGCATAATGCCGAGGCCTTTATGGCGGCGCATGAGGCGGGAAGCTACGTGCGTTACAGCAACTTTGTCAGCGCCGCCAAGAAAAATGGGGCGTTTGGCAAGGATATGGACATTAGAATTTTCATTACAGGGAAATCAGGCGTAGATGTCCAGAACCTGTCCCGCTACGGCCACGAGTCGGAAATCCTGATGCCGCGCAACACGGTTTATCGGGTTATCAGAAAAGAGAAGAAGGGGGAAATAACCGAAATAACCCTTGAAGAGGTAACGGAATTGCCGCAAAATGCCGCCGTAGTGCAATTAAGCGCGATAGGCTGAATTATGGAAGACAAAGGATATTACGCCCTAACCAAAGAAGAGGCGGGCAAACACTGGCAGGAAATACTCGATATCGCCGGAGTATCGGAAGAGGATATGCTGGCAAGGGATGCAGAGGCTGCCGCAGGCAAAAGCTGGACTGCCGACAGCCTAGACAAAGCCAGCCGCTTCTCGTCGGCGCAGATTGAGGTGTACAAAAAATACAATATCGGCACTTACAACACCCTGTGGGACAAAGTGGCCGCTATGTACAGACGGGACTGATCCCTCCGCAAGCGCCCAAACCCGCCCCTGCGGCGGGTTTTTCACATCCCTGCCGACGCCCGCATTGCAAAACCCCGTTTAAACCCCGTTTAAAATCGCGCAGGATTGCCGAACGCCCCCGCGCCTATAACTTACCATACCCGAAGCAGCAAACCCCTTTAAAACGCCGTTTTCGCGCATTTTGCCGAAACGGCGTTTTTTTCGTTTGCGCGGCGGCGTTTGCGCAACCGTGGAGATAATGACCACGGTTGGCGTGCCCCACTTTGTAGTGAAGCGGGACGCACTGCCCGCGCACAAGGCCGCCGCGATAATGGCGGCATGAACAAGAAAACCCCCACCCTCGATTTGCGCCTCTCCGAAGGCGCGCAGTGGCAGATTGCCCCGCTTGCCGGAGACGCGCCGCGCCGCTTCTCCGGCATCGCCAACAGCGGCCGCCCCTTCGGCTACGGCAGCTATCAGATGGTTGTCGACTTTGACGGCATCCGCCTGAAAGACAAAACCGCCGTCCTCATCGAACACGACGGCGGGCAGCGGGCGGGCGTGTGCACGCTGTCCGTTGTTCCGGACGGCCTCAAAGCCGACGGCGTGCTGCTGGACAACGCCCACGGGCAGGCCGTGGCGCAGGAATCGGACGCGGGCTTTCCGTGGGAAATGTCGGCTTACGTCCAAGCAGAGCGCATCGAGGAGCTGTCTGCCGGTGCGTCGGTGCAGGTAAACGGCCAAACCGTTACCGGCCCGATGATGATTATGCGCGGCTGCACCATCCGCGAAGTGTCGTTTACCGCCGTCGGTGTCGACGCGCAGACCCATGCCGCCGCATTGAGCGGCTTTGCCACCCCAACCCAACCCGAAAAGGAAAACACCATGTCTTTATCCCCCGAAGACCAGGCCAAGTTCGATGAGATGGAAAAGAAACTTTCCGCCCTCGAAGCCGAAAAGGCCGAGCTGCAACAGTCCAAACAGAAGGCCGAGACGGACGCGAAACTGGCCGCCGCAGGCTTTAAAAAGGGCGAAGATGGCAAATTCTCCGGCCTCTCCGACGCCACCTATGCCGTGCTCTTGGCCGCCGACCCCGCCTCACTGGACGCCGTGATTGCCGATATCGCACCCAAACCGCAGGAAAAAGCCCCCGTCCCCGCCGCGCTGCTGTCCGACAGCGAAGGCGGCAAAGCAGCCGAAGAAGGCGGCGCGAAGCTGTCGGCCGCCACCGGCACAAGTTCTTTAAACAAAGGAGCACACTATGTCTAATCTGGTCGAAACCCTGCGCCCCGTGACCGGCGCGTTTTTGAAGTACGAGGCCACGCCGTTGACCCGCGTTGCCGTTACCGCACCCAAAGGCACGAAGGCAGGCACCTTTGTCGACGCCCCGCTGCGCGACGGCAAGAAGCTCTTGGCACTCACCGACGAGGCCGACGGCAAAGTGCTGGTGCAGCCGCACAACTGCGTGATTGACCTGTCTCTTGTCAAAGAGTCCGACGTCAACGCCGCAGCCTCCACCGGCGGCAACCTTGAAGGCCTGAAAAAAGACGGCGACCCCTACGGCATCGTCTATCAGGGCACGCCGACAGCCTAAACGGCAGGCCGTCTGCTTTCAGGCGGCCTCACCCCAAAACACACAAAGGAAAAACCATGCCCTTATCCTCTGAAAGCAGATTCGGCGTCCGCGCCCTCACCGAAGAGATAAACCACCTACCCGTCACGCCCACGCAAGTTCGTGACCTTTCCATCTTCCAACAACGCTGTCTGACCACCACCCATGTCGACGTCGAAGTGCAGGACGGCACGCTGAAACTCATCAACACCACCCCGCGCGGCACGGAAGGCGGCGGCATTGCCGACAAAACCCGCAGCGCCTACAACTTCAAAATCCCGCACCTGTCGGTCAACGACGTCGTCCGCGCCGACGATGTGCAGAACGTCCGCGCCTTCGGCGGCACACAGGCCGAAACCGTGGCGCAGAAGGTGGAAGAAAAACTGGCCGACGGCAAACTGTCGTTGGAAATGACGCGCGAGCATATGCAGCTGGGCGCCCTCTTGGGCAAAGTGCTGGATGCCGACGGCACGGAAATCGTCGACATCTACAAAGCCTTCGGCCTGAGCCGCAAAACCTACGAGTTTGACCTTGCCAACGCCGCCACTGAAGTCGGCCGCGTCATCGACGAAACCGTCACCGCCCAACGCAAACTGCTCAAAGGCGCGGCGGTGTCCGGCTACGTTGCCCTGTGCTCGCCCGAATTTATGATGGCCTTGAAATACCATCCGAAAGTGCAGCACTGGTACGAACGCTACCGCGACGGCGCGCTGTACCGCGAAGCCGACATCAACCGCGTGGAGTTCGAGCACAACGGCATCAAATTCATCCAGTACGACGGCGACTTCGGCAAAAACCGCGCCGGCATCGAAGCGGGCAAAGCCGTTCTGCTGCCTCTCTCGCCGCGCCTGTACATGGAGTTCTTCGCCCCCGCCGACATGAATCAGACTGTGAACACCATCGCCCTACCGTACTACGCCAGCCGCGAGAAGCTGCTCCACGACAAAGGCTGGAGCCTGCATATGCAGTCCAACCCCCTGCCGCTGGTGATGCGTCCCGAACTGGTCTGCACACTGGCGATGAAGTAAGGCAAAGGCCGTCTGAAAGCGCACAACGGCTTTCAGACGGCCTTATGGAGAAAACCTGTGATTACCCGCCAAGACATGGAACAACGCTTCGGCGCGGAGGAAATCGATTCGCTCACCGACGGCAGCGAAGACACCCTTTCCCGCGCCATCGAAGACGCACAGGCCGAAGCCGCAGGCTATCTGGCCGCTGCCGGTTTCAGACGGCCTTTTTCCCCCGTGCCGCGCGTCCTCGTCCTCAAAATCTGCGACATCGCCCGCTACTACCTGCATCAGGACAGAGATATCGATATTGTCGACAAGCGCTACAAAGCCGCCGTGGCGTGGTTTCAAACCTTAGTCCGCAACCCGAAGATGCTCGGCGGCGACGAACCCGAAGCGGCCGCCCGCGCCGCCGCATCACCTTATGGCGTCATCCCCAACCAAGCGGAGGACTTTGATGCGCTTAACCGTCGATTCTGAACTGCCCGAAGTGCAGGAACACCTCAACGCGCTCTACCGCGCCTTAAACGGCGACCTCACCCGCCCGATGACGCGCATTGCCGACCTGCTGGAAAACAGCACCCGCAAGCGTTTTAACACCAAAACCGCCCCCGACGGCAGCTTGTGGGCAGGTTTGAAACCCGCCACTGTTCGCGCCAAAACCGGCAGGAACGGCAAAACGCGCGGCAGCATACTGGTTGACCGTGGCGACTTAAAAGCCAGCCTCACCAGCTTTGCCAACGAACGCATGGCCGTGGCCGGCACGCCGCAGCTTTACGCGCAGTACCACCAAACCGGCACCCGCCATATGGCCGCCCGCCCCATCTTCGGCCTGTCCAGGCAAGACCGCCAAGACATCCGTCAATCGCTCACCGACTGGCTGGAAAAAACATGGAGCAAAACATGACTCCTTATACCGACAACATCCTTGCCTGTTATCCCGCCCTGCTGGAACGGCTTGCGGGCGTCCCCGGCGTGAAACGGGTGCTGGAAGCCCCCGACCTCGAAGCCCTCGCCGCCGACCGCAAAATCCGCCCCGACGACGGCGCGGTATACCTCGTTTTTGACGGCTTCACCCCCGGCGAAACCGCAGGCAACGCCGCCAACCTCGCCTTAAAGCTGAGTTTCAGCGTCATCCTCGCCAAGCGGCAGTACACCCCCAACAAAATGCAGTACGGACAAGACGGCGTCGGCGAAACCCTCACCGCCATCATCCGCGCCTTACAGGGTTTCGTGCCGAAAAACGGCGACGGCAAAAGCCTCACCGCCACCCCCTTTTCCGCCCGTGCCGCCCTGCCGATTACCTACGACGAAGGCTACGCCTTTTTTCCCCTGCGCTTTGAAACAAGCGTCATTACCACCCTCAACAGGAGATAAACCATGAGAACCGAAGACCACGGCTTCAAGTTTGCCGGTACGGTACAAGTGCGCAACCGCCGCGAAAAAGACAGCGGCTTTTACGACCTCGGCAACACCACCGCCCTCAAAACCTCGCACAGCGCCGACACCAAAGAGCGCGTCAGCCGCCGCAAAGACACGCACGGTCAGGCGCTCGACATCATCAAAACACCCAAACCGGTAGAAATCTCGCTGGAACTGGACACCTTCGACAAAGACAACCTTGCCGCCGCCATGATGGGTGCGGCCGCCATCATCCCCGCCGCCGCCGTCACCGTGACCGACGAAATCATCGTTATCGGCAAACGCGGCCAGGGCTACAAACTGGCCCACGGCAACATCGACCCCGCCACCGTCACCGTTAAAAAAGCCGACAACGACAGCGCAGTCGACGCCGCACAGTACACCGTCACCGCCGCCCCCGGCCTGATTGCCCTCGCCGCCAACGCCCCGCTGCCCGACGGCGTGAAGCTCAAAGTGTCCTACAAAACCCGCGCATCGGGCGGCTACAAAATCGACGCCGCCGCCGTCAGCGAGCTGGAGTGGGAAATCATCGTCGACGGCACCAACACCGTCACCGGCGAAAACGGCATCCTGCGCATCCCCTGCGCCAAACTGGCCGCCGACGGCGACTTCGACTGGTTCAAAGACGACTTCAACACCGCCTCCTTCAAAGGTACGGCGGTACTGGCCGACGGCAACACTGCGCCGTATACTTTTGAGGTGTACAAGTAAGGCATAAACGGAAAGGCCGTCTGTATGTTTCAGACGGCCTTTCCTTGCCCCTCCATCCACTCGCGGCAGATTTTCAAAAGGGCTTGGGTGCGGCTGCCGCCCGCTTCGGCAATGGCCGCGTCGATAACGTCCATTTCGGCAGCTTTGGCCTGAATGCTCAAACGGCGGTATTCGCCGCTTTTCAACTTGGCTTTGTTGATGGCGGTGGCGGTTTGGGCGTAGCGTTTTTTGGCTTCGGGGGAGGGGTTTGACACGGTTTTGTCCTTTCGGTTAAGATGGTTTGAAAGTTAGGAGTAGGGGCGGTCTCCTTAGCCCCGCCCCAGTTTAGGTTAATCAACTGATTTTATTACCAAGCATTTGACGATACCAGTAACAAAATCAACAAGATTAAGAACTTATCCATTTTCATCACCTCCTTTCTTTTTCGGATTTCCCGCTGTGTCCGCAGCGGGATTTCTATTTGGAAGTTCTTAATCTCAATGGGTGTATTTTAGTTATAACTAAAATAAAAGTCAAGCATTTTGCAAAAAAAACAAAGCCAAAGGCCGTCTGAAACCGATGATTCAGACGGCCTTTTTGTATTTTTTCAAACGTGTTTAACGCGGCCAATGTGCCAGCACCGCCGCCGCCAAGAGTGCGGCCGACAGCACCGCGGCGGAGGTCAGGAGCAGCTGCATGACGCTCCACTCCCGTTTGCGGCGCGGCACAGCCGGCATGGTCCGCCGGTTGGCCAGCAGAGACGCGGCAAACAGAAAAAACAAAACATATCCCATCTTACCCTCCGTAGTGAACCCCGTCTGCGCCTTCGGCTGCCGACGGGCTTTTAATATCCGCGCCAATTTAACAGATTTTGCAGAGGTTCGCATGAGTGCGGCAAATATCAAGGCGGGGATTGAAATATCGGCGGAGGTCAGGGGCGAGGAAACGATTGCCAAGCTGGCCAAAACCATCGAAGAAGCGGGCGTCGACACGTCGGAACTGACGGAGCGCGGCAAGGAATTGTCGCAAACCTTCGCCAAACTGGATAAGGCAACCGCGCTGGCCGGGCAGTTCAAAACCCTGAAAACGGAAACGAAAAACGTGGCCGACGCGCTGGCGCAGGCGCAGGAAAAAACCGCGTCTTTGGCGCGGGCGATGGCGGCCAATCCCTCAAAAAACTTGGAAAAACAGTTCAAGGCTGCCGTCGCCGAAGTAGGCCGTCTGAAACGGCAGAAGGCGGAGCTGGCCGAACAGACGCACCAAACCCGCAAGGCTTTGGCCGAGGCGGGCGTTTCCGCCAAAAACCTCGCACAGGAAGAGCGCAGACTGGCGGCGGAAAGTGAAAAGGCGAGAAAAGACCTGGCTGAACTCAACGAGGAGGCGCAGCGGCTCAAACGGTTGGCCGACGCGCGTATCACGCTCGGTCTGCACGTTGATGCGCAGGCACGGAACGAATTGCAGCGCATCAACCGCGCCTACGCCGAATTGAAACAAAACGGCAATTTGACCAAAAAAGAATTAAAGGCCGCCACCGCCGCCTACGAGCGAGAACTGCGCCGCCTCAGTCAGACGATGGACGGTATTCCTTCCAAACAAACCGCCATTTCATCCTCCATTTCCGGCATGGGGCGCACCATGCTGGCCGCTGCGGGCGTGGGCGGCGGCATTTGGGCGGTCAAGGAGGGTTTGCAGCGGATTTTGGAAACGACGACGGAGTTTGCCGCCATCCGCAGCCGCATGGAATACGCCTTCGGCGGGGCGGAGGGGGCGTCGCAGCAGATGGAATGGGTGAAGGGCGTGGCCGCCGAGCTGGGCTTGGAACTCAAATCCGCCGCCAACGGCTACGCGCAACTGGCCGCCGCCACCAAGAACATCAATATGTCCACGGCGGACACGCAGCAGGTGTTTAAGGGCGTGGCCTCTGCCGCCGCATCGATGAACCTGTCGACCGAAGAGACCAACGGTGTGCTGCTGGCACTGTCGCAGATTGCCGGTAAGGGCAAGGTCAGTATGGAGGAGCTG
Organism: Neisseria sp. WLZKY-1; assembly: GCF_046546535.1. Classification (NCBI taxonomy): domain Bacteria; kingdom Pseudomonadati; phylum Pseudomonadota; class Betaproteobacteria; order Neisseriales; family Neisseriaceae; genus Neisseria; species Neisseria sp. WLZKY-1. The sequence goes on along the minus strand of NZ_JBKGTW010000001.1, from coordinate 58,479 downwards.
CGCGGCCAGTTGGGCGAGAGGCTCACGCCCGCAATGGCCATTGCCGCCAAATCGATGGGTGTTACCACCGCCGAATTGGAAAAGATGGTGGAAAACGGCATTGCCGCCGAAGACTTCCTGCCCAAGTTCGGCGCGGCGATGGAAGAAGCCTTCGGCGGCACGGAATCGGCCTCCGCGTCGGTCAACCGCCTGAAAAACCGCCTCGACGAACTGATGCTGAAATTCGGCGAGGCGGGCGGCATTTCCGACGCCTACAACGCCGTGCTTTCCGACGTCGGTGCGGGTTTGGACAAGCTGGAAGCGGCAATAGACGGCCTCGACGGCGCACTGACGGGCAGCCTGTCGGATGCCTTTGTTGCCGCCTACGATACCGCCAAAACCGGCGCGGCGGAAGTGGCGCACCTGATTGAAACCGTTATCGGCTACATCAACGAGGCAGGCAACGCCCTCAACACCCTGCTCGGCGGCAGCGGGCAGGATTTCGACGTGCTCAAAGCGGGGCTGGACGGCGTCAACATCCTGTTGGGCGCCATCAAAGACGGCTTCGCCGCCATCGGCATTGCCGTCGAGGCCTTCGCCGGTGCGGCGCAGTCGGCCATTGCCCTTGTGTTGGAAGGCTTGGCCAAAATCAGCTTCGGCGAAACGGCGGCCAACTTCGAGCAGGCGGCGGCGGATATGAAGGCTTCGGCGGAAAAACACTTCGGCGAAGCGGAACAACGCGCCCTCTCGTTCGAATCGGCCGCCGTGCGCGCCGCCAAGCACTCGATGGAAACGGAGGAGCAGCGTTTCGCGCGTTTGGAGGCCGAAGCCCGCACCGCCTATCAGACCGCCGCCGACGCAGCCGTCAAAGCGGCAGAGCAGGCGAAAAGCGCGCAGGAAGCCGCCGCACAGGCCGTCGGCGAAGCGCAGCAGAAAGCGGCGCAGGAAGCAGCCGACGCGGCGCAGAAAACCGCCTCTGCCGCCGCCAAATCCGCCCTGAAAGCCGAGGGCGAATGGCAGAAAGCTGCCGTGGCGGCGGGCTTGGCCACCGAGGAAATGGCGAAAATCCGCCAACCGTTGGCCGACGCAGGCATTGCCGCCACCGACACGGCGGGCAAAGTGGCCGGCATCGGCGGCGCGGCCGAAGCGGCGGCGCAGAAAGTACGCGCCGCCTTTGAAAAAATCGGCGTCGACACCGATGCCGTCAGCGAGGGCATCAGTGCCAAGGCGAAGAAGGCTTTTGCCGACTTTCAGACGGCCTCCGAGACCGCGCGCGAACAGGGTATCAACGATGCCCGCCTGATACGCAACGGCTTCGAGCAGATGATGGGCAAACTGCAAAGCAAAGCCGAGTTTGCCGCCTTCCGCGAGCAGTTGGCCAAAAGCGGCCGCACCGCCGATCTGACCCGCGAACAAATCAAACGCCTCAACGACGCCGCCGAAAACGGCGCATCCGCCGCCCGTACCGCCTACGACCGGCTGGCGCAGGCCGTCAAAGACGCATCCGACCCCGCCGCCCTGCAAAACCTGTCGTCACAGGCCAAACAGGCGTTTTCAGACGGCCTGATCACCGCCGCGCAATACGACCAAACCCTTGCCGAAGTGAAGCGGCGCAGCGCCGAAGTGGCAAGGCAGAGCGCGACAATGGGCGAAGCGGCGAAAACCGCCCACAACGAAGCCGCCGCAGCCGCCCGCAGCCATGCCGAAGCGGCGGCAGGTGCGGCGCAGGCGGCACAAAAAGGGGCGCAGCAGCAGGCGGCAGCCATGCAGGGCGTCGGACAGGCCGCCTCCGGCGCAGTGCGCCGCGTCACCCGCCTGCACGAAGTGTTCTCCACGCAGCACGGCACAGTGAAGCTGACGCGCGAAGAATACGCTGCGCTGAACGCCGAAATCGACCGTTTCAATGCCGACAAGCCCGAAAGCATGGGTGTGGCGCAGTTTGTCGAATACCGCAAACAGTTGCAGGCGGTGAAAGACCAATTTGCCGCCGTCGTCGTCAAAGCCAAAGAGGCGGGCGACACCGTGGCGCAGATGGCACGCGACGGTACGGTCAGCCAACAGGCTCTGACCCGCGCCACGCAGGCCGCCGCCGAGGCAACGGGCAAACTGGACAAAACTTCGCTGGCCAAACTGCACGCGCAAATCGACGAAGCGCGGCAGAAGCTGCGGCAGATGCAGGACGAAGCGCGGGAAGCGCGGGAGACCTTGGAGGCCGAACTGGCGGGGCTCAACGGCAACGAAGAGGCGGCGCACGAGTTGGAAGCCCGCCGCAAAATCGACGCGTGGAAAAAGAAAGCCGCCGAAGCCTCGGACGCAGGCGCGGCGGCGGAATACCAAAAATCGGCCGAATTGCAGGAGCAGATTTACCGCCGCCAACGCGAAAAGCGCGAAGCCGAGCAGCAGGAAAAACAACGCGCGGTGCAAAAGCCCGATTGGGAAGCCTTATCCGAACCGAAAGTGGATATCCCCGCCGGTGTGACCGACGGATTGATGGCCGATTTGCACCGCGTGCTGGAAAAACGCGACGCGAACGTGGCCGAAGCGGCGGTGCGGGGACTGATGGAACAGCTCGCCGCCGGACTGCGGCGGATGACATAAGGAGGCCGTCTGAACATGACCTGGCAACTGAAACGAAAAGACACTGGCGAAACCCTCGCCCTGCCTGCCGACTTGCAATGGCAGGACGAAATGGACTGGAGTGCGGTGGCGCAGGCCGCGCCGCAGCGCACTTTGTCGGGTGCGCTGGTGATACAGCAGGGGACAAAGCTCAACGGCCGCCCCGTCACCCTTGCGGGCGATTGGGCGTGGCACAGACGCTCGGATTTGCTGCGCCTGCGCGAGTGGGGCGACGTGCCGGAGCTGGTGATGACGCTGGCGCATCCCGACGGCCGCAGCTTCGACGTGATATTCCGCCTGCACGAAAAGCAGTTTGCCAAGGCCGAAGCCGTGGCCTTCTGCTCCCCCGAAACCGACGACACCCCCTATCTGGCAACCATTAACCTCATGACGGTGTAAAACATGGCCAAAACCAAACTGACGCAGCAAGACCTGCAAATCTACCCCTCGCAACGCCTCACCGACACGCCCGACGGCGGCGGCCTGATGGTCGGCAGGCCGCTCACCGGCGCCGACAACGAGCTGTTCCCGCCCGTCTCCGACGCCGACCGCACGCTGGGCGACTTCGGCGCGCGGCTGGTCTATCCGGGCGTGCTGCGCGGCGACGCCGAGCCGCTGTACGGCGCACACGTCATCATTTCCGAGCCGCCCGAGGCGGCCAACGTCTCCTTTCTTGCCTTCCGCGCCAAGCACTACGGCGAATCCCGCGCCGACATCCTGCCGCGCATCGAGGCTTACAGTGTGCCGACCATCGAAAGCCGCATGACCCTCTTGGGGCGGCATCTGGCCGGTTCGCGCCTGGTGCAGGCCTACCAGCGCACGGAAGCGCCGCTGCCGAAGGTTGGCGAGCGCTATTGCCTGGAAGACCGCAAACGCACGCGGCAGCAGTATTTCCGCATCGCCGCCCTGTCCGACGAAGTGCGCACCTTTGAAATCGTTTTGCCCAACGGCCAAACCAAAGAAATCCAGCGGCGCGTGCTGAAAATGGAAACGGCCAACCCACTGGCGGACGACTACAAGGGCGTCGACTATCCCGTCGAAGGCTACGGCAATGCCGACACGCTGATTTTGGAAACCCATGTCGCCGACTCGGCCAATTATTACGGCGTGCGCCCCCTTGCCGAAAAACTGGCCAAAGGCAGCGCCGAGGCGAAAGTGGACGGCATTTTTGAAAAACTCGTCCCCACCGCCACCGTCGAAACCGCCGAAGCCGACGTGCATCCCGTCTCCGCCGAGGCGTGGATACCCTCCGCGCCGCGCCGCACCGTGTTTCAGACGGCCTTGGCCGTGTCGGGCGACATTTGGCTGGACAGCCCCGTACTGCCCGGCACGGTCGACATCGACGGCTGGACGGACAACGCGCGCGGCCAGCTCGTCAAAAACGGCGAAGCGGTGCAAATCGACTACCGGCGCGGCCTGATTCAGGGCTTGCCCGACAGCTTCGGCCTCACCGTATCCGCCGTTCCCGGCTCGCTGCAAAACGCCGCCCGTTTCGCCGCCTTTGTCGAAGTCAAAGACAGCAACCAGGGCACGCAGTGGGCGCCGCTGCTGCAGCCCGCGCCCGCCCCCGGCAGCCTGTCGGTGTCGTTTATGGCGCAAGGCGTGTGGTACGTCCTCAAAGACGCGGGCGACTACATCCTGCGCGACGCGGCAGGCGAAGCCTGCGGCACGGTATCGCCGACCGGCTCGGCCGTCCTGTCTTTAAGCGCCCTGCCGGATGTCGGCAGCCGCATCGTCTTTTTATGGGGCGACAAAAGCGCGTTTCAGACCTACGACGCCAAAGACGCGGGCGAAGAGCCGGTCGTCAAAACCCTCGGCGGCCGTGCCGTCATCCCTGCCGCAGGTGTGGACACCATCAAGCCCGGCACGCTGCGCCTGACATGGAACGGCCAAACCGCCACCGACGAAGCAGGCCGTCTGAAAGGCGGGGCAACGGGCTATGTCGACTACTACGGCGGCCGCTGCGCCGTTTCAGACGGCCTCACCGCCGCCGCCGTGCAGATTGCCTATCAGGCTTATACCGGCAAAGCGAAAGAAGGCGCGGTGGGCCAGCAGACGGGCGGCGAGCTGGACCTGACACTCGGCCGCACCGCCCCCGGCAGCCTGTGCCTGCGCGTGGCCTACAAAGCCCGCGCCCTCGTGCAGACACAGGGCTGGGTGCAGATGAAATACAACCGCATGAAGGCGGGCGACTGGTTTACCACCGCCGCGCAGGTCGTGCAGGCGGAAAAACACGACCTGAAACTGGCCTACGACAAAAAGGAAATCTTCGGCGCGCAGGAAATCACCTTCACCGACAACGGTGCGGGCGGCCTGATGCTCGACGGCAAAACCCTCACCGGCGCGACGGTCGACTACGGCACGGGCAAGGTGCACATCCCCGCACCCGACCGCCTCGGCCTGCCGATAGCGGGCTTCGGTTGGGACGTCGGCAGCCATCAGATTCTGCCGGGTGCGAGCCAAAGCGCCGACTTCGGCCGCGAAAAAGTGATTACGCAAGTCGCCTACCAAATCCAAGCCGCCGCCTACCGCTGGCACGACAGCGACGACACCCGCCAAGTGCGCCTCACCGAAACGCCGTCCAACGTGTGGGCGAACGTCATCAACGGCACACTTTCGGGCAGCCGCCCCGTGCAGGACACCTGGGCGTTCGACCTCAACGGCGTGAAAATCATCGAGCGCGGCGGCGTGCTGTACCGCAACTTCAACCCGCAGACCGGACGCGGCGACGCCGTAGGCCGTCTGAATCTGGCAAACGGCAACGTGCAGATTGCCGACGCCGCGCTCAACCTGTCCGGCCTGAAAGTCACCGCAGGCGTGGTATCGACAGACGCCAAACCCGCCTACCGCTTCTGCGCCCGTGTCGGCGGCGCACCCGTCAAGCCCGAAAGTTTCACCGTCTACGCCACAGGGCGCGACGGCCTCCTGACGGGGCGCTCCACCGCCGACGGCAAAATCGAAGGCGACTTCACCGGCGAAATCGACTACCGCACCGGCTTTTTCACCATAGCGCGGCAAGACGGTTTCCTGCCCGACACCCTGCGCTACAACGCCGTCACGCAGGACGACATCCCGCTCGATTCCTCCATTATCGGCATCGACGCCGTGCGCCTGCCCGCCGACGGCCGCGTGCCCATCTATCGCAAGGGCGACATGGTGGTCATCGGCAACCGCCTGAAACAGGACATCGGCAGCGCCTTCACGGCGGGGCAGAAAATCACCCTCGATCGGCAGAACCTCGACCGCCTGTGCCTGATCGACGCACAACGCAAACACGTCACCGCCGACCGTTACACCGCCGACCTTGCCGCCGGTACGCTTACCTTTGCCGACCCGCTGGACTTGTCGGCCTATCAGATGCCGCTCACCGCCGTGCAGGCGTGGGAAGAAGAAAACCGCATCGCCCGCGCCGACATATCAGGCCGTCTGAAACTGCAGTTTCCCGTTTCCCGCGACTATCCGCAGCAGGGTACTTACGTTTCATCCGCCCTGATCGGCGGCGATTTGCTGGTACGCGCCTCCGAACCCTTCTCGCAGCAGGCGTGGGGAAAACACTGGAAAGACGAAATCGAAGGCGACGAAATACTGGCGCGGCTGGACGTGCGCAACTACCCCTTCGTGCTGACCAGTGACGGCGCAGTGACGCAACGCTGGCTGATTCAGTTTACCTCCGACACTCAGTTCGAGCTGTACGGCGAAACCCTCGGCCTGGTGGCCAAAGGCGACACCCTCACCGACCTCGCCCCCGCCAACCCCGCCACCGGCAAACCCTATTTCACCCTGCCGCGCCTTGCCTTCGGCGGCGGCTGGGCGCCGCGCAACTGCATCCGTTTCAACACCTACGGCACGCCGCTGCCGGTGTGGATACTGCGTGCCGTCCAGCCGTCACCCGAACGGCAAAGCAGGCGCGACGGCTTTACTGCCTGCCTGCGCGGCAACACCGTGGCCGAAGATTGAGGCCGTCTGAAACCCTTTTTAAAACATTGTGCAAGCCCATGTCGGCGACACAGTTGCCGCCGACATAAGAAAGGACAAAACCATGCTGCAAACCACCCGTTATCCCGTCACCCTCTACACTTCCGCCGACGAAGGCGCGCCGCAAATCACCCAAACGGCCGGCGCATTGAAAACCGTCCTCAAAGCCTGCCTCGTCACCGGCTACGGCACAAAGTTGGGCGCAGGCTGGGAAGTGCTGTTTGAGGAAAGCAATAAAATCGCCCTGAAAAGCGCCGACGGCAAATCGACGGGCGCCGCCCTCCATGTCAACGACACCGCAGGACGCACCGCCCAAGTGTCGCTGTATCAAAAGACCGAAGGCTTTGAAAAAGGCAAGGCCGCATCCGAGCGCCGCCCCGTCAGCTATGCCAACAGCACCGTACAAAAATGGCTGCTGGCCGCCTGCGCACGCGGCTTTGTCTTTGTGTCCTTTCAGGGCGGCTATTCGTCCTTTCTTTATCTGTCGGACTTCCCTTCGCTGGCCGCCGCCGACACCGGCAACACCCTGTTTCTGCCGCAGGGCATAAACCAAAGCGGCAACTACTCATCCTTTTCGCCTTCGGGCTTTAATATCAGCACCTACCAAACCACCGGCGTTATCCTCAAATCCGCCGACGGGCTGGCAACGGGCGTGGAAGCGTCGTTCGCTACGGCGGCCGCGGGCGTGCAAAGCAACGACCTGCCTTATCCCTCGCCCGTTTCCGGCGGCTTTGAAGCCTTCCCCTGCATGATTGTGGAAAGAATCGGCGACAAACGCGGCATACGCGGCCTCCTGCCCGGCATCGCCTCGGTTGCCAACAACATGGCCGCCGTTCCCTTCGGCACGGTGTTCGACAACATCGACGGCAGCGGCGACACCTTTGTCTACGCCTCGCTCGGCGACAAAGACAAATGCCCCGTCCTCATCAACACCGCCGCCTGGGAAATCTGACATGGCCAAACGTCTTTTTGCCCACGGCCTGCTGCGCTTTGTCCCGCCGCGCCACGGTCGCCGCCACCGCCGCCTGTGGCCGCACGGCCTGTTGCGCCACTACGGCCGCACCCACGGCGCAGGCATCATCGCCGGGCGCGGCGTCGGCATCGTCACCGTCGGCGGGCAGCCCGCCTCGCGCCGCATCCTGCTTGTCGACCGCAGCAATTTCCAAGTGTGCCGCTCCGTGTGGAGCAATGAGAGCGGCAACTACCTGTTCGATTATCTCGACACCGCGCGGGAATACCTGATTATCGCCCTCGACCACAAGCGCCAATACGAACCCGTCGCCTACGACTACGTCCGCCCCGTCGAAGACACACCATAGGCCGTCTGAAAATGAGCATCCCAGCCGACAAACTGCCCCTGCCTTTCAGACGGCCTCTTGCCGACAAAGACGCCGCCGCGCTGCCGCTGCCCTTTGTCCGCCTGTTGGGACAGGACGACGACACCCCCGCGCCGCCGCCGCAACCGCCGCAACCGCAGCCGCCGCAAAACCGCTATGCCCCCGTTGCCGCCGCCTTCGCCTTTTCGAGCGCCGCTGCGGCGTCAACCGGCATCTGCCGTAGCGGCCGCGCCCTCGGCCTGCGCACGCAGTCGGACTACACGGGTGTCGCCACCGAAGTCCTGCCGCTGGCCGCCTGTTGGCGCACAAGCATTGCCGGTATGCCGCCGCTCTACCTCTGCACCGTTCAGACGGCCTCCGCGCAGCAAAGCCTTGCTGCCTGCACCCGCGCCGAAACCGCCGCCACCGCCGAGCTGCGCCGCTGCAACACAAGCCCGACCAACGCCGCCGCTTCCCTAAACGGCTGCGCCCGCGCCGTTCAGACGGCCATTGCCCGCCCGCACCGCTGCGCCGTCCAAACCATATCGGCACAGCAAAGCCTCGCCGCCTGCCGCCGCCTGTCGCAGCCCCTGCCGCAACGCTTTGCAGCCTGTTTCGCCCCGCGCTACACCCCGCCCGCCTCCGTCCCCTGCGAGTGGCACGACATCCCCGTGCCGCCCAAGCCCGAGCCGGACACCTATATCTGCGGCAAACGCCCGCCATTTAACCGCCTGCCGCTGCCGCTGACCCGCAGACACATCGCCCACCACACCCACCACATCCCGCTGCCCTTTGCCTGCCGCACCCGCGCATTTACCCCTGTATTGAAGGTTTATATGATTCGCCACCGCATCTCCGCCTCCTTCGACGACGGCCAACCGCTCGAGCTTCTGGCCGCCTCCTTCACCGCCGACACTTCCGGCTACTGCTGGCAGGGCAGTCTCACCGTCCCGAGCGACGACTTCGCCCGCCTCAATATCGACGGCCGCACCAAAGGCAAAGAGGCCGTGATTACCGTCACCATCGACAACGAAAGCTTCGTCATCCTCGCCGAGGAATACCGCGACAACCGCGCCTTTGCCGACAAAAGCTACACCGTCACCGGCCGCAGCCCCACCGCCCGCCTCGGCGCGGACTACGCCGCACAGCGCGGCGGCCTCATCGCCAACCCCGTCTACGCCCGCCAAATCGCCGACCAAATCCTCAAATACACGGGCGTCACCGTCAAAGCGTGGCAGGCCGCCGACTGGCTCATCCCCGGCGGCGTCTACTCCACCGAGGGCAAAACCCCGGTGGCCGTCTTAAACGAACTGGCCGACGCGGCGGGCGCGTTTGTTTACAGCCATCCCTCCCTGCCCGAAATCAGCGTCCTGCCGCGCCGCAAAACGCCCGCATGGCAGGAAGCCGACGCCCTGCCGGACACCACCGTCCCCGCTGCCGTCATCACCAAAATCAGCGGCAGCCGCAGCGTCCGTGCCGAAGCAAACGGCGTCTTCGTCTACGCGGAACACAACCAAGGCCGCGCCGCCGACGTCCACAAAAAAGGCAGCAGCCGCGAACCCCGCGCCGCCGCCCTGACAAGCGTGCTGTACACCGATTTGCCCGTCCTCGAAGCCGCAGGCATAGCCGCCCTCAACGAAGCGGGCACGCACAAAAGCGAAAACGTCACCCTGCCTATTGCCGAGCAATACGCCCTACCGCGCGCCGAATTAGGCCAAATCTGGCAAATCCAAGAACCCTCGGGCAACTGGCAGGGCACGGTCACCGGCGTCACCCTCAGCGTCAACATCGAAAACGACGCCCCCGTCGTCATGCAGACTGTCACCATCGACCGCTACTTGGGCTAAGGCCGTCTGAAAGGAAAAAACATGAACCTCTACCACCGGCTTACCGACCTGATGAAACGCGAAAGCCGCGCCGCCGCCAAAATCACCGCCTCCCTCGGCGGCGGCACATGGGAAGCCGAAACGCAAAGCGGCCGCACAGTCATCCTGCGCGGCCACGGCGAAACGGGCAAACGGTTTTTTTACGACGCCCACACCGGCCAAATCCTCGCCCCCGCCCCCGATCTGGACATCACGGACATTGCCGTGTGAAGTGAAGCGGAGAAGGGCGGGCGGGATTGCTTGAAAGCCTAGAATGGGGATATTGGAACAAGAAGAGAGGAATATTTGAAGAGGGACGGCGACGCGGAAGTGATGGGACACCGCCGCGCCAGCCAAGCAGGAACAAGCTGCATTGACTTCGAGGCCGTCTTGTCTGTACAGACGGGCGGGATTGTAATCAAACCGTAAGGAAATGCAAACATGTACCGCGAATTGCGTTGCACAGCCTGCAACAAACTGTTGGGAAAAGGCTGCGGCACGGTGGAAATCAAGTGCTGCCGCTGCAAAAACATCAACCGTTTCAACTGATTTTTCAAAGGTTTTTTCACAGAGTGCCGAGAGCACCGTATTTTTTCACACAGAGCCGCCCGACGGCCTTTTCGAGAGGAAAATATGGATGCGCCAAGCGCCTCAAATCCCACCGTCGGAAGCTTGTTCGCAGGCATCGGTGGCTTCGACCTCGGCTTTGAACAAGCCGGATTCAAAACTGCGTGGCAGGTTGAAATCAACCCCGTCTGCCGCACCGTCCTCGCCAACCGATTCCCGCATGCCGTGCAGCACGAAGACGTGCAGACCTGCCTGCCCGCACTCTCCCGTGTCGATGTTGTCGTCGGCGGCTTCCCCTGCCAAGACGTTTCGGCAATGGGCAAACGACGCGGCCTCGCAGGCAGCCGCACGGGGCTGTTCTTCGACGCGATGCACATCGTGCAAACCCTTCAACCGCGCTGGCTGGTGCTTGAAAATGTCCCTGGCCTGCTCTTTTCAAACGATGGCCGCGACTTCCAAACAGTCCTTGAAACGCTTGCCGAATGCGGGTATGTGGGATACTGGCGCGTGCTGGACAGCCGTTATTTCGGAGTCCCCACAAAACGCCGCCGCGTATTCGTGGTCGCAGGTTTTCGAGAGCTGCCCCCAATCGAGCTGCTGGGTGATGCCGGAACAGTGGAACGTATATCTGGCAAGACGGAAGCGGGCAGCCCCTGGGCGGACGCTCACCCTACGCTGCTTGCAGGTTTCGCCGACGGGACAAATATCGACATCTCGGGTGGAAATATCGTCGCTGTCGCCGACAGCAGGCATCAGATGGTTGAGCGGTCTCTTGTCGCATGTGGCCAAACGCTGCAAACCCGCCGCCCGCGTCATCTACAACGACTTCGACGGCTACGCCGAGCGCCTGCGCAGCATACCCGACACCAACCGCCTGCGTGACAGACTGGCCGCGATATTGGACAACAAGCCGCGCGAAAAGCGGCTGGACAAAGACACCAAGTCCGCCGTTATCAACGCCATCGAAAACTTCGACGGGTACAAAGACCTCAACTGCCTGCGTTCATGGCTGTTGTACAGCGGCAAAGAAGCACCGACACTCGAGCACCTATATAAGGAGACGATGTACAACTGCCTGCGGCGCAGCCCGTATCCCGAAGCGGCGGACTATCTGGACGGCCTCGAAATCACAAACGAATCCTTCGAGACCCTACTGCCCCGATACGCAGGACGGGAAAACACCCTGCTGGTGCTCGACCCGCCCTACGTCTGCACCCAGCAGGGGATGTACGCCAACCAAGCCTACTTCGGCATGATACCCTTCCTGATTCTGACTGCGATGGTGCGGCCGCCGTTTGTCTTTTTCAGCAGCACCCGCAGCGAGTTTGCCGCCTACCTCGAATACCTGCGGCAGCACCGCCCGCAGGAGTGGGAGAAGTGGGGTGGATTCGAGCATGTCAGAATCACCGGCGGCATCTCCAAAGCCGTCCGCTATGAGGACAATATGATTTACCGATTCACTCCCGAGTAGGCATAATAAAAGGGGCTGCGCCCCTTTGTTTTCATTATTTCCAGTCTGCAATCAGCCGAAGCGCTGCCACCAAATAAGGCGTATCTGCCGGCACGCCGTGCCGCCCGACCATCTCCGCATCCGGCCTCATCGCCATCCAGCAGCGCACCGCGCTGTTTATGGCGGCATTTACCGGTTTGTCCTGCCGCAGGCCGTCAACCACATAATCGGCAAAGTGCCGCCCGTCCTTGCTGTCCAACCACGTCGCGATGTCGGCAGTGTCTTCATGTAGCGTCGCCCGTTTGACGGCGGACACCGCTGTGTCCCATAAAGACGCGGCATTGAAGCCCGCGAGGTGCATCGTGCCGTAAAAGCCGAAAATCAGGTTTTGGGTTTGGGGTGTTTTCATGTTTGGCTCCTTGTTCAAGACAAGAGCATGTTGCCGCACCTCGAAGCGCGAGCCAAGCAGAGATGGAGATAAAACGGGGAGAAATTTCGCGCGAGTTTTGTCACCGAGACCAATCGGCCAGTGGCAAAAAAAACGCAAAAGCGTGACAAAACTCGCGCGACGTTACAGTTTTGCAGTCTTCCGCGAAGCCGAAACACAAAACGGTAATAATATGAAACTCTCCCTCATCCCCATCCTGCTGGCTTTGGCAGGCTGCACCCCCGTACCCCACGTCGTCCGCATCCAAGCACAAAACGGCGGACTGGTGCTCAACCTCGCCACGGAAACCAATCCCGACTGCGGCAGCATCAGCCTGGGTGAGGAACGCATCAGCTACATCATCGCCTGCAAACAGGGCGGCAAGGCCAACCTGCCTCGCCACAGCGTCCGACTGGACTGGCAGGCGGGAGAGCTTGCCGCCATCCGCGCCGACAGCGGCAAACCCCTCTTCAACATCCGATGCAGCCGCGCGCAGTTCGACCAAATCAACGCATGGCAAAACGCCGCGCCCGCACCATAAACACAGGCCGTCTGAAAACCTTTCAGACGGCCTTTTCGGTACGGAAACAAAGAAAACGCCAGGCACTGCATAAACCCGCGTGCATTTGCCGTGCAACACACCCCACACACGGCTTTCAGACGGCCTCTGCCGCCGCGTCAGCGTGTACTGCCAAAGCGGCGCACGCGGGTTTTACAGAAAACTATGCAGACAAACGCCTGTGGCATTCAAGACCAAAGGCCGTCTGAAAAAGCCGCCAACGGGGTTGAAACCAAGCAGCACCGTCATTCCCGTGCAGACGGAAATCTTTTGGGCGATACGGAATTGTCGAACCGCCAAGATTCCCGCCCGCGTGGAAATAACGCCGCTCGAGCAGATTCGGGGTTGCGAAGCCTGCCAGCCATAGAAAGGCCGTCTGAAAGCCCGTTTCGGTTTTTAACACCGTTGAAACCGCACTTTCAGACGGCCTTGCATAATAAACCGCCGCCGTCAGCAAACGGTAGCAGTTTATTCTTAGGCTGTTATGTCCGCAGGCAGGGGGGGGGGCGTTTGTAAAAACGTCAGTGGGTCAGAAAATCAGAAAATGGCAGTGGTCAATGGCGTCGCGTTTGGCTTTAAACTTCTCTTTCAATGCTTTATCTTCTTCACGCCACCGATCCCAAGCCTCCGTGCCGCCGCCTACTTGCGGCTGGGGATGGGCATCCCTCTCGGCGCGGTATTCTTTTTCCATCGCTTCGCAAAGCTGTTCGTTTTTCGCGTACTCGGCGTTTTCCTGCTCGACTTGCTGCCGGATGCCGTCAAAATCTCCTACACTGATTTTGTCATATGCCCTGCGTTCCGCACGCAGGGTTTTGCCGTCTTCCGACAGCACCAGCGGGATGCTGCCGAAGCCGGTGTCTACGGCCAGCGTGCCGTCGTCTTTCTGCGAGAGGACGAGGTTTTTTTCGTGCACTTCGCCTTTGCGGTTGGGCAGCAGGTTTTCTTTGAGCAGATAGGTTTTGCTGGCTTCTTTCACGATTTGCATGACGTCCGGCCGCTTGTCGCCGTCGCCCTGCCGTTTCCAATAGCCTTCATATTGCTCGTGACCGCCGCAGGCCGCCAGCAACAGCGCGCCCAATACCGCCAAAGACAATTTCTTTATGTTTTCTGTTTCCTATGTGTTAAAAAACGTGCGGATTATATAACCGTTTTAAGCGGAATACATATCAACCGCAGACAAACCTGTCCGCCCGCCCCGCAAATCGGGTAGATAAGGCCGTCTGAAAGCCTGTTTCCCGCGTTCAGACGGCCTTATCGGCTTTTCCCACGTTCGGCTTGCGGCGGCAGATGCGTTATAGTGAGTCAAAATAAAAAAGATACAAGGCAGCAAGCCGCAGACAGTACAGGTGTAGTACGGGGCAGGTTTTCTTGGCATTTCCAATGCCGTAGCAAACCGCCCTCTTCGAGCTAAGGCGCAGCAACGCCGTAGATTTTTTATTTTGGCTCACTATACAATCCTTAACGAAAACATTTACACGAAAGGAACAAACCATGCGTGCCGTTATCCAAAAAGTCACCCGTGCCGAAGTCGGGATTGTGCACGGGGGCGGCTGTGAAACCGTCGGGCAGATTTCAGACGGCCTCTTGGTGCTGCTGGGCGTGGGGCTGGACGACGGCGAAGACGACGCCCGCTATATCGCCGACAAAACCGCCGGCCTGCGTATTTTTGAAGACGAAGCGGGCAAGCTGAATCTGTCGCTGCGCGAAACGGGCGGAGCGGTGCTTTTGGTATCGCAGTTCACGCTGCACGGCGACGCGCGCAGCGGCAGGCGGCCGTCGTTTTCCGCCGCCGCCAAGCCCGACGAGGCGGAGCGGCTGTATCTTTTGACGGCGCAGATGCTGCGCGATCGGGGCATCCGCGTGGAGACGGGGCGTTTCCGCACGCATATGCAGGTGTCGCTGTGCAACGACGGGCCGGTGACGCTGCTGCTCGATTCGAAAAAACTGTTTTGAGACCGCAATGAAGACTGCACGCAATACCGCGCCGCTGGTTCTGTTTCTGATTGCCGTCGCGCTGCTGGCGGCCAACCTGCGCGCGCCGCTGGCCGCTTTGGGGCCGCTGGTGGGGATGATACGGGCGGATTTGGGCAGCTCGGGCACGTTTATGGGCGTGGTGGCGGCGCTGCCGATGCTGGCGTTCGCGCTGTTTTCGCCGCTGGCGGTGCGCCTGTCCGCCCGTTTCGGTGCGGAAAGGGTGCTGGCGGCGGCGGCGGCGCTGATGGCGGCGGGCATGGCGGTGCGCTCGTGGGGGCCGTCTGAAACGCTGCTGGCACTCGGCACGCTGCTGCTGGCGGCGGCGGTGGCGATGGGCAATGTGCTGCTGCCGGCGTTGGCCAAACGCAATCTGCCCTCACGCGTCGGGCTGGTGGTGGGCACGCTGTCGGCGGGGATGTCGCTGTCGTCGGCGCTGGCTGCCGCAGCCGCCGTGCCGCTGGCGGTGCGTTTCGGCTGGCAGTGGTCGCTGGCGGTGTGGCTGTTTGCCGCGCTGGCCGCGTGTGCCGCCTGGCTGCCGCTCTGCCGCCGGGGTGCCCAAAGGCCGTCTGAAACGGCGGTTTCAGACGGCCTCAATGCGTGGAAACTGCCCGCCGCGTGGTGTTTGAGCGCGTTTATGGGCGTGCAGTCGCTGCTGTTTTACACGCTGGTGAACTTTCTGCCCTCGCTGCTGGCGGAAAAAGGGGCGGACGCGGCAGCGGCGGGCAATTATGTTTCGCTGTTCCAAATCGGCACGCTGGCTGGCAGCCTGGCGGTGTCGGCACGGTTTGCCCGCAGCGGGCGCAGGCAGCTTTTCAATCTGGCAACGGCCTCGCTGATGCTGTTCGGCGTGCTGGGCTTGTGGCTCGCGCCTGCGGGCAGCGCGTGGCTGTGGGTGATGCTGGCGGGCGCGGGCGCGTCGGGCAGTTTTTCCTCGGCCTTGATGCTGTTTGCCCTGCGCGCCTCCGACAGCCGTACCACGGCCGCGCTGTCGGGCATGGCGCAGACGGTGGGCTACTCCATCGCCGTGGCCGGCCCGCTGGGCATGGGCATGCTCTACGACCGCTTCGGTTCGTGGTCGGCCTCGCTGTCGCTGCTGACGGCGCTGATGGCGTTCGAATGCGTGCTGGCCTGGTTTGCCGCCAAGCCGGAAATTATCCGCTGAGGGCGGACATGGGTTGCGGATGCGGGAAAGGCCGTCTGAAAGAACTTTCAGACGGCCTTTTTGACAGAGCACAGACGCGATTTCACTCCATTGAACCTTCGCTTTCAACAATGTTATTCCCACGAAGATATCGCCTTAGAGGCTTTGCGCGGAACTGCCGATACATTGGCCGCAATGTCAGAAACTCCGAACGGTTTTCAAATGCGGCCGCTCAGGCAAAATGGTCGTAACCGCCGCGCGCCAAGCGTATCGGCCGCCCCGCCGCATCGCGCACCTGCAGGCCGCGTTGCGCCGTAATCCTGCCGATGCGGCAGACCTCCGTTTGACACTGCCGCGCCGCCTGCTCCACTTCGGCGCGCCGCGCCGGAGAAGCGGTAAACAGCAGCTCGTAATCGTCGCCGCCTGCCAGCACGCATTGCCGCCGCACCACTTCGGGCAGGCACTCCCGCAAGACAGGCAGAACGGGCAGCCTGTCTTCCTCAATCTCCGCGCCGACGCCCGATGCATCGAGAATATGCGTCAAATCCTGTATCAGGCCGTCTGAAATATCCTGCGCGGCATTGGCCAGCGTTAACAGTGCCTGTCCCAAAGCCACGCGCGGCACGGGGCGCAGCAGAGCCCAGCGGCAATGCTCTGCGGCCGGTTCGGGCAAAACCGCCTTGCCCAGCATATGCTGCAAAGCTGCCGCCGCCGAGCCGATATGCCCCGACACCCAAACATCGTCGCCCACCCGCGCCCCGCTGCGGCGCAATCCCAAGCCCTGCGGCACATCGCCGATAATCGTGACGTTGAAGACTGAATGTCCTTTGGTGGTATCCCCACCAATCAGCGAAACGCCGTATTCGGCACAAAGCGCGAAAAAACTGTCGCAAAACAAGCGCAGCCATGTTGCATCCAGCTCGGGCAGCGCCGCACTCAGCAACACCCAGCGCGGCCGCGCACCCATCGCCGCCATGTCCGACAAATTGACCGCCAAAACCTTGTGCGCCACATCCTGCGGCGCCGCATCGGCAAAGAAATGCCTCCCCTCCAGCAACATATCGCTGCTGACACACAAATCCCTGCCTAGATCGGGACGAACCACAGCGGCATCATCGCCAATCCCCAACAGCACCGCCTTGTCTTTCGGCACATTTGCAAGATAGGTTTTGATAAAGTCGAACTCGTTCATTTTCGGCTGCCTCATGTATTTCCATTTTTCATTTTATTATTCTTCATGCTTTAAAAAACATATCGTATAAACAAAAAACATATCGTATAAAACCGACAAAAAGAAAAAACCCCGCATTCGCGGGGTTTTTCAAAATCATCTTACCAACGGGTGTAACCGTGGATGCTGGAACGCTCGCCCGGCAACCAGTGGTTGTCGCTGGCAGGACGCTCGCCGACAGCTTCAGCACCGGTAGAAACCTGACGCTGAACCACGCTGCGGATTTTCACATCCACACGGCGGTCGGGTTCGATACATGCGATCAGCTGTGCACGACGTTTGGCTTTAGACAGTTTTTTGCCTGCAACTTCGGCTTCACAAGTAGCAGTCATCTGAGCCTGAGACTCACCCAAACCGGCAGCAGAAATTTTACCGGCAGGAACACCTTGGTTAACCAAGTAGTTAGCAACAACATTAGCACGACGCTCGGACAGAGCCTGGTTGTACTGCTCGGAACCCATAAAGTCGGTATGACCTTCGACACGGACGCTTTGAACGGACTCGTTGGACAGACGTGCTGCCAAGTTGTTCAGAGTTTCTATCGCCTGCGGACGCAGATTGTCTTTATCGAAACCAAACAGGGTTTTGGCAGACAATGCAACGGTTTCGTCAACATACTCGGGAGCGGCAGGTGCCTGGGCAACTGCATCGCCACACTCTACGCGGCCTTGGGTTTCCTTATCGAAATAAGTATTTCTCCAGCATTCTTCGTAGTTGTTGCGGACGATTTCCTGAGACAGGCGGCTGACGGTGTAGCCGTGTTTGGTATGCGGCTCACTGGCTGCCAAAGCGTTGGCAGAAGCGATAGCGGCAACGATTAATGCACCTAATTTAAGCTGTTTGGTCATTATTATTCCCTCATCAAAAGATTGTTAATGCAATGACCTGTGAGACCATTACAAAGCACAATATACAGGCCGCAGCGTGACGGCAACCAGAATATACAAGTCCGCACTATAAAAATCCCGATGCGAACTGTCAATATCCCACTGCCTTCTGTGCGGGCAGCAGCCTGTTTCCTAGTGCCGCATCATGCCGAAAAATCAATTTTCTGTCACTTATTTACCGGAAAAAACGCTACCGGCTTTATTAAAGTTGCGCAAAAACAACAGGAACTTTCCATTTCAAAGCACTCGCTCCGCTTGTCGGTACGGCGTCCCGGCTCTTTATTTACCGTCGTTTTCCGACATTCGGATTTGTTTTTATGTTAAAGTCCGCAGCCCGATTCTGTATCCCGACGCCATACTTATGAAACTGCAACAGCTGCGCTACGCGCTCGAAGTCTACAAACACAATCTCAACGTCTCCGAAGCGGCAGACGCGCTGTTTACGTCGCAGCCCGGGGTTTCCAAACAAATCCGCCTTTTGGAGGAAGAACTCGGCATCCGCATCTTTATCCGCAGCGGCAAGCGCATCGTTTCGGTTTCGCAGCCGGGAAAGGCGGTTTTGCAGACGGCCGAGAGGATTTTGCACGACATCCAAAACATCAAAAACATCGGCAGCGAGTTTGCCAAGCAGAACGGGGGCGTACTCACACTCGCGGCCACGCACACTCTGGCGCGTTACGTTCTGCCGCCGGTAGTGACGCAGTTTGCCAAAGCCTATCCGAAAGTACGGCTGGTTATCCGCCAGGGAACGCCTGAGGAAATCCGCCGCATGGTTTCAGACGGCCTGACGGATTTTGCTGTGACATCGGAACTTTCCGACTACGGCACGGAGCTGCGCGGCATTTCCTGTTCGAGCTGGCATTACGGCCTGCTCGTTCCAAACGACCATCCGCTGCTCGACCACAAAGGAGCGCTGTCCGTCCGCGACATCGCGTCCTATCCTTTAATCACCTACGAATCGGCTTTCACGCGCGGCAGCGTGCTTTCGCGCGCGTTCGCCAAGGCAGACATCGCTGAACCGGAAGCCGCCGTTTCGGTGGCTGACAACGATGCGCTGAAAACCTACGTCCGTTTGGGACTGGGCATCGGTCTGATGGCCAAACCGGCCTACGACAAAACGGCCGACGCGGATCTGACGCTGGTCGACATTCCCTATCTCACCGAACCCTGCCATACCGGCTTGCTGCTGCGCGGCGACAGCTACCTGCGTGGATATGTCTACGGTTTTATCGAACTCTTCGACCCGTCTTTAAACAAAGCGCGGCTTGACCAGCTGCTGTACACACCCGTTGTCGAAGACTTTTCGATTTAGGCCGAGACCTTTGCAAAATCCCCCCAAAATCCCCTAAATTCCCACCAAGACATTTAGGGGATTTTCCATGAGTACCTTCTTCCAGCAAACCGCACAAGCCATGATTGCCAAACACATCGACCGCTTCCCACTATTGAAGTTGGATCAGGTGATTGATTGGCAGCCGATCGAACAGTACCTGAATCGTCAAAGAACCCGTTACCTTCGAGACCACCGCGGCCGTCCCGCCTATCCATTGCTATCCATGTTCAAAGCCGTCCTGCTCGGACAATGGCACAGCCTCTCCGATCCCGAACTCGAACACAGCCTCATCACCCGCATCGATTTCAACCTGTTTTGCCGTTTTGACGAACTGAGCATCCCCGATTACAGCACCTTATGCCGCTACCGCAACTGGCTGGCGCAAGACAACACCCTGTCCGAATTGCTGGAACTGATTAACCACCAACTGACCGAAAAAGGCCTAAAAGTAGAGAAAGCATCTGCCGCCGTCATTGACGCCACCATTATTCAAACCGCCGGCAGCAAACAACGTCAGGCCATAGAAGTCGATGAGGAAGGACAAGTCAGCGGTCAAACCACACCGAGCAAAGATGAAGATGCCCGTTGGACAAAGAAAAACGGCCTCTACAAACTCGGTTACAAACAACATACCCGCACCGATGAGGAAGGCTATATCGAGAAGCTGCACATCACCCCCGCCAATGTCCATGAGTGTAACCACCTGTCGCCTTTGCTGGAAGGGAT
Source organism: Neisseria sp. WLZKY-1 (assembly GCF_046546535.1). Taxonomy (NCBI): domain Bacteria; kingdom Pseudomonadati; phylum Pseudomonadota; class Betaproteobacteria; order Neisseriales; family Neisseriaceae; genus Neisseria; species Neisseria sp. WLZKY-1. Next base: position 38,433 of record NZ_JBKGTW010000001.1, on the reverse strand, counting down.
AGCCGAAGGCACGACCGTCTATGCCGACAAAGGCTATGACAGTGAGGAAAACCGACAACATCTGGAAGAGCATCGGCTACAGGACGGCATTATGCGCAAAGCCCACCGCAACCGTCCGCTGACGGAAGCGCAAACCAAACGTAACCGGTATTTGTCGAAAACCCGTTATGTGGTCGAACAGAGTTTTGGAACGTTGCACCGTAAATTCCGCTACGCCCGGGCAGCCTATTTTGGTCTGCTCAAAGTAAGCGCACAAAGCCATCTGAAGGCGATGTGTTTGAACCTGTTGAAAGCGGCTAACAGGCTAAGTGTGTCTGTTGCCGCCTAAAAGGCGGCCCGGATGCCTGATAATCAGGTATCCAAGGGGGATTAAGGGGGGGGTATTTGAGTAGAATCAGTGGATATTTGAAACAAAAACAGCCGAAAATCTTTAATTAGATTTTGGCTGTCGGGGAAAAAGGAATTTTGCAAAGGTCTCGGCCTGTCCGATTTTAAAACTTCACGTTCACGCCGCCGGTAAAGCTGCGGCCCATTTGCGGCGTATCAGAGAGGAAGCTGCTATGGGCGTAAACGGATTGGTTGAGCAGATTGTCGGCTTTGACATACCAATTCCACTCGCCATAGCGCGTATTGCGGCGGTAGTTTGCGCCGAGGTTGAGCATATGGTGTCCGGGCGTGCGTGTTTCGTAGCGGGCGAGTTTGTTTTGGGCGAACACGCGGTAGTAGTCCAAATTGGCATCGATACGGTCGGTCAGCGAGGCTTTCAGGTGGAAGCCGAGGCGCGCAGCCGGAACGCGAGGCGCGTTTTGGTCGTCCTGTGCGATGAAAGGACGGTTACCGTAAGCATCTTCCCTGCCGGGTAGGGAAGGCAGGTTTTTCAGACGGCCTCGTACATAGTCGCCGGAAACGCCGATGCGGTAGCGCGGTGTCGGTTTGAAGTAGATTTCGCCTTCCGCGCCGTAGAAGTCGGCGCCGGATTGGTTGTAGCGCACGAGCTTCATTTCGCTGTCGTCTTCGATGGATTTGGGGCCACGTCCGTCGTTTAAGGTTTGGGCGTAAATGTAGTTGCCGAAACGGTTGCGGTAGAGTGCCAGATTGTATTGCCAGCGGTCGCCTTCGTAGCCCAGCGCGAGTTCGATATTGTTGGAACGCTCTTTGTTGAGGTGTTTGTTGCCGACTTCAAAGGTGTTGGTGGCAACGTGTTTGCCGTGTGCGTACAGTTCTTGCGTTGACGGCAGGCGTTCCTGATGGGAGGCGGTCAGGCTGAGTTTGTGGTGTGGCGTGAAATACCAGTTGCCCGAAAGTGCGAACGAGCGGGCGGTTTGGCGGTGCGCACCGAGGTCGGGCAGGGGTTGGTTGTAGTAGTTTTCTCGATCAATCAATGCTTTGTCGTACTGGATGGAGGCTTTTTGTTTTTCCACGCGTACGCCGCCTTCAAGCGTGAAGTTGTCCCAGTTTGCCTGTTCTACACCGAAAAAGCTGTAATGGCGCACATTGTTGTCAATCAACATCGGTTGTTGGACGGTTTCGGGAATGGCGGAAAGCGCGCTGGATTTTTGTCCCAAATATTGCACACCCCAGCTGCCTTTCAGACGGCCTATGGGTTGGTGGCGTAACTCGATACGGGCGTTGTGTGTTTTATTGTTGAAGAAGTTTTCTACTGCATCGCCTGCTTTTTCGTCGTGGTGGTAGTCATTGCGGTTCAGGTGTACGCGCAGGGCTTCAAAACCGGGGAACGGTTGCTTCCATTCGGCGCGGAGTTCGTAGCGTTTGTTGCGCAGGTCTATCCACGGTTTGCCGTTGTGGACATGGGTGTGTGCATTATCATCGTCGTGGAAACCGCAGCTCAAACCCGGATTGTCGTAATCGACGTCTTCTTCGGTCAAGAGGTGCGGATAAAGCTGCAAATAGCGTTTGTTAATCAAACTTTTCTGCCAGATGATGTCGGCGTGGCAGTCGTCGTAGAGATGGCTGTGGGCAGGCAGGCCGTAGCGGTCGCGACGGTCGCTGTACGCCACGCCGAGGAAACCTTTATCCCCAACCCAAGACAGGCCGATGCTGCCTGTTTTTGAATCGGCATGGCTGTCGGGCAGTCGTTTCAGACGGCCTTCTTCTTTTTGATAGCGCGGTACGGCGTAATCGCCTGATTTGCGGTACAAGCCTTCAGTATGCAGCACGAAGTTGTTGCCCAAGCCGATATTGATGCCTGCGGATGTCAGTTTTTCCAAATTGCCGCTGCTCAAACGTAATCCGGCTTCGCCCGATACGCCGTTTTCAGGCATTTTTTCGGGGATTTTTCCATCGGCAACATCGACCAAACCGGCTACATTGCCCGAGCTGTACAAGAGTGTAACCGGACCGCGCAGGATTTCGACTTGTTGCGACAAGGCGCTGTCCACCATCAAGGCATGGTCGGGCGAGAAGTCCGCCATGTCGCCGGTTTCGCCGTGATGGTTCAATACTTTAATCCGTCTGCCTGTTTGACCGCGAATAACGGGAGCGGATGCGCCGCCGCCGTATTGCGAGGCATGAATGCCCGGTACGCCGTCTAAAGCATCACCCAAGTTGACGGCTTTTTGGCGCAAGGTATCGCCGGAGATGATTTTGTCGGAGGCGGTCGAAGTGTGCAACAGACCCGAAGTGGCGCGCGGACGGCTTTTACCGACGACGGTAACCTCTTCCAAGTCAACCGACTGCTCGGTTTCATGCGCTTGGGAGAGGATGGGGGTGCTGATTAAAAGAATAGATAAAACAATGGGTTTGAGTGTGGTTTGTGTCATTTTAGTTTCTCATCATATTTCGAAAGACTGTTATTATGTTATTATATAGCATTTTATTGTTTATATGATAAGATTTTTGAGAAAAAAAGGCCGAGACCTTTGCAAAATTCCTTTTTCTCCGACAGCCGAAATCTAAATAAAGATTTTCGGCTGTTTTTGTTTCAAATATCCACTGATTCTACCCAAATACCCCCCCTTAATCCCCCTTGGATACCTGATTAATCAGGCATCCGGCCGCCTTTTAGGCGGCAACAGGCACACTTAGCCTGTTAGCCGCTTTCAACAGGTTCAAACACATCGCCTTCAGATGGCTTTGCGCACTCACTTTACACAGACCGAAATAGGCTGCCCGGGCGTAGCGGAATTTACGGTGCAGCGTCCCGAAGCTCTGTTCGACCACATAACGGGTTTTCGATAAATACCGGTTACGCTTCGTTTGATTTTCCGTCAGCGGACGGTTACGGTGGGCTTTGCGCATAATGCCGTCCAACAACCGATGTTCTTTCAGATGCCTGATAATCAGGTATCCGGGGAGGATTAAGGGGGTATTTGGGTAAAATCAGGAGTGATTGGAGGAGAAAACAGCCGAAAACCTGTGTTTAGGTTTCGGCTGTTGGGGGAAAAGGAATTTTGCAAAGGTCTCAAGTGAGAGCAAAAAACTTTGGAAATCTACGATTCTCCTTCCAACACCTCATCATTTCTCTAGAGAATTTAGGCAAAGGCGATATTGATAACTCATTTCATTAAATGGAACCAAATGAGAATGATTTATTTATAAAATCCTTTTAAATTAATGGGTTACAATAAAATTGATAAAATAAAATTGACTATTCTCAATAAAATGAGTAAAATTCATCCGCAAATACAAATTTTGTATTGTGATACATCTATTAACCGCATTAAGAAAAGGAGTTAGTTATGCTAAGTAAGTCAATTACAGCAAAATTAAACGAACAAATTAATCTCGAGTTGTATTCATCAAATGTCTATTTGCAAATGAGTGCATGGTGCCATAAACATGGTTATGAAGGCGCTGCAGCATTTTTACTTCGTCATGCCGATGAAGAATTGGAACATATGCAAAAGTTGTTTACTTATGTGAGCGAAACCAGTGGAATGCCTTTGTTAGGTAAAATTGACGCCCCTAAACACGATTACGCTTCATTAAAAGAAGTTTTTGAAACAACACTTGAACACGAAAAACTAGTGACATCTAAAATTAATGAGTTAGTTGAGAGTACTTTTGCAGAAAAGGATTACTCTACTTTTAACTTCTTACAATGGTATGTAGCTGAACAGCATGAAGAAGAAAAATTATTTAACAGTATTGTTGATAAATTCAAACTTCTTGGTGAAAGTGGTACAGCGCTCTACTACATTGATCGTGAATTAAAAACTTTATAAGAATAGGAGAAATAAAATGTTATCAAATAGCGTGATTAAACTATTAAATGATCAAATGAATTTAGAGTTTTATTCTTCTAACTTATATTTACAAATGAGCGCCTGGTGCGAACAACAAGGTTTCGAAGGAGCTGCAAAATTTTTATCAGAGCATGCGGCTGAGGAAATGCAGCATATGCGTAAACTCTTCACTTATTTAAATGAGACCGGCGCATTGGCTATCATCACACAAATTGATGAACCACCTCATCAATTTTCATCATTGAAACAAGTACTTGAATTAACTTATGAACATGAAAAGTTAATTACCTCTAAAATCAATGAATTAGTTGGTAGAACTTTTGAAGAGAAAGACTACTCTGCCTTTAACTTCTTACAATGGTATGTGGCTGAACAACATGAAGAAGAAAAATTATTCAGTGGAATTTTGGATAAATTAAATCTTCTTGGTGAAGATGGTAAAGGTTTGTTCTTAGTTGATAAAGATTTAGGCGCATTAACAACAAACAACTAATCAAGTCTGATGAAAAAGGCTAAGTCATTATCGATTTAGCTTTTTTTATATCAAAATCTAGCTACTTTTGTCTAAAAGTGCGGTGCTTTAACGGTTCATTCTTACCGCCGATTAGGTTTTGAAATGCCTGTAAGACAGGCAGATATGCTTGTCTTACGGGCAGAGACCTTTGCAAAATTCCTTTTCCTCCGACAGCCGAAATCCAAACACAGGTTTTCGGCTGTTTTTGTTTCAAATATCCACTGATTCTACTCAAACACCCCCTTAATCCCCCTTAGATACCTGATTAATCAGGCATCCGGCCGCCTTTTAGGCAGCTACAGGCGCACTTAGCCTGTTGGCGGCTTTTAAAAGGTTCAAACACATCGCCTTCAGATGGCTTTGCGCACGCACTTTGCTCAGTCCGAAGTAGGCTGCCCGCGCATAGCGGAATTTACGGTGCAGCGTACCGAAGCTTTGTTCGACTACATAACGGGTTTTCGACAAATATCGGTTGCGCTTCGTTTGGTCTTCTGTTAGCGGGCGGTTGCGGTGGGCTTTGCGCATAATGCCGTCCAGTAACCGATGCTCTTCCAGATGTTGCCGGTTTTCCTTACTGTCGTAGCCTTTGTCGGCATAGACGGTCGTATCTTCGGCTATCCCTTTCAGCAAAGGCGACAGGTGGTTGCACTCATGGACATTGGCGGGGGTAATGTGCAGTTTCTCGATATAGCCTTCCTCATCGGTGCGGGTATGTTGTTTGTAACCGAGTTTGTAGAGGCCGTTTTTCTTTGTCCAACGGGCATCTTTATCTTTACTCGGTGTGGTTTGGCCGCTGACTTGCCCTTCTTCATCGACTTCTATGGCCTGACGCTGTTTGCTGTCGGCGGTTTGAATAATGGTGGCGTCAATGACGGCGGCGGATGCTTTCTCTACTTTTAGGTTTTTTTCGGTCAGTTGGCGGTTAATTCAGTTGCAGCAATTCGGACAGGGTCTTGTCTTGCGCCAGCCAGTTGCGGTAGCGGCATAAGGTGCTGTAATCGGGGATGCTCAGTTCGTCGAAACGGCAAAACAAGTTGAAATCGATGCGGGTGATGAGGCTGTGTTCGAGTTCGGGATCGGAGAGGCTGTGCCATTGTCCGAGTAGGACGGCTTTGAACATGGACAACAGGGGATAGGCGGGACGACCGCGGTGGTCTCGGAGATAACGGGTTCTTTGACGATTCAGGTACTGTTCGATCGGTTGCCAATCAATCACCTGATCCAACTTCAATAGTGGGAAGCGGTCGATGTGTTTGGCAATCATGGCTTGTGCGGTTTGTTGGAAGAAGGTGCTCATGGAAAATCCCCTAAATGTCTTGGTGGGAATTTAGGGGATTTTGGGGGGATTTTGCAAAGGTCTCAGGCGATGTGTTTAAACCTGTTGAAAGCGGCTAACAGGCTAAGTGTGCCTGTTGCCGCCTAAAAGGCGGCCCGGATGCCTGATAATCCGGTATCTGGGGAGGATTAAGGGGATATTTGGGTAAAATCAGGAGTGATTGGGGGCGAAAACAGCCGAAAACCTGTTTTTGGGTTCCGGCTGTCGAAGGAAGGGCTTTTTTGCAAAGGTCTCAGGCCGTCTGAAAAAGCAAAAGCACCGCAGAATAAGTTTTCTACGGTGCTTTTGCTTTTTCAGACGGCCTCTTTCAGACGGCGTGCGTACCGCCGGACACCATTCTGTTCAATACTTCCGGCTTCAGTAACTTGATGTGCTTGTGCTCCACCGAAATCAGCTCCTCCTGATGGAAACGCGAAAGCGTGCGGCTGACTGTTTCCAGCTTCAGCCCCAAATAGCTGCCGATTTCCTCGCGCGACATACGCAGGATGAAATCGTTGGCGGCAAAACCCCTGTGGTGCAGCCTTTGCGACAAGTTCAGCAAAAAGGCGGCAATCCGCTCTTCGGCGCGCATATTGCCCAACAACAACATTACGCCTTGATCGCGCACAATCTCGCGGCTCATCAGGCGGAAGAAATGCGTTTGGATGCTCGGAATGACTTTGCTCAACTCCTCCATATGGCCGAACGGCAGCTCACACACCTCGCTGTCCTCCAAAGCCACCGCATCGCAGGTGTGCGCATGGGTGCAGATGCCGTCCATCCCGATCAATTCACCGGACATAAAAAAACCGGTTACCTGATCGCGACCATCCTGCGAAGCGACAGTCGTTTTGAAAAAACCGGTGCGGATGGCGAAAAGGGAATGGAAAGACTCGCCCGAACGGAACAGAAACTCGCCTTTTTTCAGCCTGTGGCTCTGTCGGATAACGGTGTCCAACTGCTCGAATTCATTGGGACGCAGGCCGACGGGCAGGCACAGCTCGCGCAGCGAACAGGTCGAACAAAGCGTCTTCATCGGTTGTAGCAAAGTGTGTGTGACCATACTGGTTACAGTCCTTAATTTTTTGCACCTGAGGCAAACTGTATACAATTCGCCTTGACTAATATCAAAGTATCATCATTGGCTTTGTGCCATTCTAGCAAACTACCATACATTTACCAACATCAAACCCTTCCGCATGAAAATCATCAACATAATCAACAAAGAAAAGCCGGAATTCGACCGCAACCTCATCGCTTCACTCCCCGCCAGCGGCCCGCGCTACACCTCCTACCCCACTGCCGACCGCTTCCACAAAGATTTCGGTGAAAACGAATACATCGAAACCCTCGCCCTGCGCAGCGCGGGCGCACTCAACAAACCCCTGTCCCTCTACATCCACATCCCCTTCTGCGACACCATCTGCTACTACTGCGGCTGCAACAAAATCATCACCAAAGACAAAACCCGCGCCGACGAGTACCTCGGCTATCTCGAACGCGAAATGGAACTGCTCGCCCCCCACCTCGGAGGCAAAAATCCCCTCGCCCAACTCCACTTCGGCGGCGGCACCCCCACCTTCCTTTCAGACGGCCAACTCGACCGCGTCTTCGCCATGATACGCCGCCACTTCAACCTCCTGTCCGACGGCGAATACTCCATCGAAATCGACCCGCGCAAAGTCAGCCGCGAAACCGTGCACCACCTCGGCCGCCTCGGCTTCAACCGCATGAGCGTCGGCATCCAGGATTTCGACCCCAAAGTGCAGCAGGCCGTCAACCGCATCCAAAGCGTCGAAGAAACCCGCACCGTTATCGAAGCCGCCCGCGAAGCCGGCTTCAAATCCGTCAGCGTCGACCTCATATACGGCCTGCCCCACCAAAGCCTCGCAAGCATCAAGCCCACCATCGACACCGTCCTCTCCCTCGACCCCGACCGCCTCGCCCTCTACCACTACGCCCACCTCCCCCACATCTTCAAACCCCAGCGGCGCATCGACACCAATGCCGTCCCCTCCAGCGAAGAAAAACTCGACATCCTGCAATACGCCGTCGAACGCCTCTCCGACGCAGGCTACGTCTTCATCGGCATGGATCACTTCGCCAAACCCGATGACGAACTCTCCGTCGCCCTGCGCGAAGGCTTTCTGCAACGCAACTTCCAAGGCTACTCCACCTACGCCGACTGCGACCTCGTCGCCATCGGCGTTTCCGCCATCGGCAAAATCGGCTGCACCTACGAACAAAACGAGCGCAACATCACCGACTACTACGCCGCCCTCGACGCCGGACACCTCCCCATCATGCGCGGCTACCGCCTCACCCGCGACGACATCCTGCGCCGCAACATCATCCAAGACCTCATGTGCCGCTTCGCCCTCGACTTCCGCGTCTACCAAGACACCTTCGCCATCCCCTTCTCCCAATACTTCGCCGACGAACTGGCCGACCTCGAACAAATGGAACGCCTCGGCCTGGTCAAACTCAAAACCAACGGCCTCACCGTCACCCCCAAAGGCCGCTTCCTCATCCGCAACATCGCCATGGTCTTCGACTACCACCTGCGCCACCGCGAAACCACCGCCCAATACTCGCAAACCGTATAAAGCGCACCAAGGCCGTCTGAAACCCGTTCAGACGGCTCCATTCCCCGCGCGTCAACCCTTCCGGCAAAAGGCCGTCTGAAAACAGGAAAACACCCTTTTCAGACGGCCTCAAAGCCCAAAAAGGCCGTCTGAAAAGAGTGCCGCATAAAAAACTTTACTTTTCCCCCGCGCAGGTTTAAAACGCGCGCTTTCCTTTCTTCACCAACACCCAAACGGAGACACATCATGAAAGTAGGTTTCGTCGGCTGGCGCGGCATGGTCGGCTCGGTATTGATGCAGCGTATGCGCGAAGAAAACGACTTCGCCCACATCCCCGACGCGTATTTCTTCACCACATCCAACGTAGGCGGCGCCGCGCCCGATTTCGGCCAGGCCGCCAAAACGCTGCTCGATGCCAACGATGTCGGCGAGTTGTCCAAAATGGACATCATCGTTACCTGCCAGGGCGGCGACTACACCAAATCCGTGTACCAAAACCTGCGCGGTTCGGGCTGGAGCGGCTACTGGATTGACGCCGCATCCTCACTGCGCATGAACGACGACGCCATCATCGTGCTCGACCCCGTCAACCGCAACGTCATCGATGCCGGTCTGCAAAACGGCGTGAAAAACTACATCGGCGGCAACTGCACCGTCTCCCTGATGCTGATGGCACTCGGCGGCCTGTTCCAAAACGACCTCGTCGAATGGGCAACCAGCATGACCTACCAGGCCGCCTCCGGCGCGGGTGCAAAAAATATGCGCGAACTCATCAGCGGCATGGGCGCGATTCACGCACAAGTCGCAGGCGAATTGGCTGACCCGTCCAGCGCGATTCTCAACATCGACCGCAAAGTGTCCGACTTTTTGCGCAGCGAAGATTACCCCAAAGCCAACTTCGGCGTACCGCTCGCAGGCAGCCTGATTCCGTGGATTGACGCCGATTTGGGCAACGGCCAGTCGAAAGAAGAATGGAAAGGCGGCGTGGAAACCAACAAAATCCTCGGCCGCAGCGCGAATCCTACTGTCATCGACGGCCTGTGCGTGCGCATCGGCTCCATGCGCTGCCACAGCCAGGCCATCACCCTGAAGCTGAAAAAAGACCTGCCTGTGGCCGAAATCGAAAGCATCTTGGCCGGCGCGAACGACTGGGTGAAAGTCATCCCCAACGAAAAAGAAGCCAGCATCCATGAGCTGACTCCCGCCAAAGTCACCGGCACGCTGTCCGTACCCGTCGGCCGCATCCGCAAACTCGGCATGGGCGGCGAATACATCAGCGCGTTTACCGTAGGCGACCAACTCCTGTGGGGCGCGGCCGAACCCCTGCGCCGCGTCTTGCGGATTATCTTGGGCTCGCTGTAACACCGTACCGTTTGGCCGGGTAGAGGCCGTCTGAAAAGCCGAAAAGGTTTTTTCAGACGGCCTTTTTCCCGATTTGGGTTTGCAAACAGGCTGCGCGAAACACCGCTCCGCTTTATCCGACACAGGCCGTCTGAAAAGCAAAAAGTCGCTTTCAGACGGCCTGTGTCTTTCTTTATTTTATTGATGCAAAACGGCAAAGTTGCGGCACAAGATTTGCATCAGGCCATCTGAAAACCCCGAAAAGGGCTTTTCAGACGGCCTTTTTTGTCTGTCCGCCCTGCCCTTTCAGACGGCCTTTGCAGTTGTTGCCAGCTGTTCGCGCAACCATTGTTGCGCGGGGTCGGCGTGGCTGCGCTCGTGCCAGACGAGGAGCTTGTCGTAGCCGCGCACGGCAAAGGGCAGCTCGCGCACGGCAAGAAGCGAGTTCACCATCGGCTCGACTACGCAGCCTTGGTAAGCATTTTCCGTAGGTCGAGCATTTATGCCCGACAAATCCCGGTTCAGTAAGATGTCGGGGATGAATGCCCGACCTATCGCTTTGGCAGCCTGAAAGCCCGAAGGCCGTCTGAAACCCTTTCAGACAGCCTTACAGCGCAATGCCCTTCCCACAACCCGAAAGCCGACTATAAACACTGTTAAAAAACGAATTTACATCCGCCGGATTCTGTTTCTAATTCTGCTGCCGGCCGCTTTTCGGCTGGGCATGGCGGTGCAGGCATGGCTCTACGACGATCTGTGCCTGGACTTGAGCGGCGGTGCAAACCATCCCGACGCGGGCGTGTCTTTTCCCATCTGCGTGCTCGATGTCGAAACCTACCGCCAGCGGCACGCGCGTTAGGTTGTGCTGACAAGCTGAATGTCAACACACCCTAGTAATATGGAGCACAAAAAACTACAACCCACACCAAATCTGTCAGATGTTCATAGCCAGCAAGATACGGTTGAAGAAAACCAAAGAAACTCTCAGCAATATCAGATGTAAAAACAGTGCCCATTGGGCACTGTTTTTATTGATGATGTTTTAATCATAGATATTCATCAAAAACACTACGTCCAGCCTTGCGGTCAGCTTCACGTTTCCTTGCCGTTTCACGAGCATAACGTCTTACATTAGCTTTCCATTCTTTACTTCCAACAGCAGGTTCTCCCTTAGCCTGTTTCGCAACCCGTTTCTTACTTGGTTTTACCCCATTTTTAGCAGCACCCTTGCCACTAACTTTAACCAAAGATTCCTGTGCTCTGCCATTCAAATACTCATAACGACCCGTGCTGTCATAACCTATTTGGCTGTATAACTTGGCATCCGCTGCGCTTATGCCTTTCTCCCCCAATTCATACGCGGATGCTGCCATTGGTGCTGCGAGCAAGGTTGTTATCATTGCAATTTGTAAGATTTTGTTGGTTTTCATGTTTTTATCCATAAAAAAGTTGTTAAAAAATACCGTTCAAATCAATGAAAATTGTTAAAATTATACTGCACACTGCACACTGCACACTGCACACTGCACACTGCACACTGCACGCAAATTTTTGTAAAGATTATTGGATTATGCAGATGCCCCGCCTTTGTTTTTGGCGGGGCGTTTTTGTTGTGGGGTGGTGTAAGTTGTAGGGTGTGGTTTCGCCACGCACGCGGTTCAAGTTTAAGGCCGTCTGAAAGCAGATAAAAGGTCGGATGCAGAATGCCGCCATACCGGTGGGGGTAAATCGCGGGTTTACCCCTGTTGGGAGGAAGATACAAGTTCGGGGTATATCCGACAAATCCGGTTCACCATGTCGGCATCAATGCCCAACCTACTCCGCAGCGGTTTTCAGGCTGCCCTATGCTTTTCAGACGGCCTCTTTGCTTACGGGCAAACGCGGCGGCTACTGCCCGGCCACGGTCATTTTGTCTATCAGTATCGAGCCGACTTTGTGCGAGGAGCGGCGCAGGGCGTCGTCGGCCACGCCCGCAATACCAAGCAGCATATCCTGCAAGCGTCCGGCAATGGTGATTTCTTCGACGGGATATTGGATCACGCCGTTTTCCACCCAAAAGCCTGCCGCACCGCGCGAATAGTCGCCGGTGAGCATATTGACGCCCTGCCCCATCAATTCGGTGACGAGCAGGCCGCTGCCCATTTGGCGCAGCAGGTCGGCCTGTGTCGGACAGGTGGCGTTGAGAATCAGGTTGTGCGCGCCGCCCGCGTTGCCCGTGGTCTGCATACCGAGTTTGCGCGCACTGTACGACGATAAAAAATAGCCCTGCACGACGCCGTTTTCGATAACGAAGCGCGGGTGTGTGGCGACGCCTTCGCTGTCGAACCAGCTGCTGCCCCAGGCGCGGGGGATGTGCGGCTCTTCGCGCAGGCTGAGGAATTCGGGCAGGATTTTTTTGCCGATGCTGTCGGCGAGAAAGCTGCTCTGGCGGTAGAGCGCGCCGCCGGAGAGGCCGCCGACGATGTGGCCGACAAGGCCGGCGGAGACGGTGGCGTCGAAGAGGACGGGCACGCTGCCGGTGGGCAGGCTGCGGGCGTTCAGACGGCGTACGGTGCGTTCGGCGGCGGTGCGGCCGATGTTTTCCATGCTGTCGAGTTCTTCTTTGCTGCGGGCGAGGTCGTACCAGTAGTCGCGCTGCATGGCGCCGTCGCTGTCGGCGGCGACAACGCTGCACGAAACGCTGTGGCGCGTGCCGCGTTCGTGTTGCAGAAAGCCGTGGCTGTTGCCGTAGGCAAACTGGTAGTGCGAGGTTTGGATGCCCGCGCCTTCGGAATTGTTGATGCGCGGGTCGGTGTCGAGGGCGGCGGCTTCGCAGCGGCGGGCGAGTTCGGCGGCTTCTTCGGCGGACAAGTCCCACGGATGGAATTTGTCGAGATCGCCGAAGCGGGTGGCCATCAATTCGGCATCGGCGAGGCCGGCGCAGTCGTCCTGCGCGGTGTAGCGGGCGATGTCGAGGGCGGCCTGCACGGTTTCTTCTATGGCGCGGCGGGAGAAGTCGGCGGTGCTGGCGCGGCCTTTGCTTTGCCCGAGATAGACGGTGATGTCGAGGGATTTGTCCTGCTGGTGCTCGATCTGCTCGATTTCCTGCAAACGCACTTGGACGCTCTGGCCGAGCGATTCGCTCAAATCGGCTTCGGCGGCGCTTGCGCCCCTGCGTTTGGCGGCATCGAGGGCGAAGGCGCACAAATCCGTCAGTTCCTGCGGCGTGTGGTTGAACATAAAATGCTCCGTGGTGGGGTTTTCAGACGGCATTTTACCCGCTTTTGTGCGAAAACAAGCCGCATTGCTGCTAAAATGCCGCCCCTTGCCAAACAGCGGAAACCAAGCGTATGAGCGCAAACGACACGGAAGAATGGGTCAGCAAAACCCAAATGAAAAAACGCATGAACGAATTGCAGGATTTGGGCATGGAGCTGACGCGCCTGTCGGCGGAAACGCTGAAAAAAATCGGCCTGCCCGAAGATTTGCACCAGGCCGTGCGCGACTACAAAAAAATCACCTCCAACAGCGCCCTGAAACGGCAAACGCAATACATAGGCCGCCTGATGCGCGACACCGACCCCGAGCCCATCCGCGAATTTCTCGCCCGCCTCAAAGGCGAAAACCAGGCGCACAACGCCTTTTTGCAGCGCGTCGAGCAGATGCGCGAACACCTGCTTGCCGACGACGAAGCGTTTACCGAATTTGCCGCCGCCCACCCGCAGGCCGACCTCTCCGCGCTGCGCACCCTCATCCGCAACGCGCGCAAAGAAAAAGAGCAGAACAAGCCGCCGAAAAACTTCCGCGCCCTCTATCAGGCAGTGAAAGCCGAAATGGAAGCCACCGAATCGGGCGGCGCGGCAGACGAATAAACCGTTTTCAGACGGCCTTTTCAGAAAGGAAACCCATGTTCCCTCACCCCGACGACGAAGAATACAACCGCTTTATCCGTGCCGCCCTCGGCAGCCGCACCCTCTACACCCTGGTCTCCCCCGAAGACGACGTTGCCGAATGCCCGTCGGCCGAATACGAAGAAGACGACGGCGAACCCGTGCCCGTCTTCTGCGTCTGGCACGACCGCGCCCAAGCCGAAGCCTGCATTGCCGACGAATGGGCGGATCACGAAGTCGACGAGCTGCCGCTGGACTTTTTCCTGCACGAATGGCTGGTGGGCATGGATCAGGACGCCGTGCTCTTGGGCATCGACTTCGACCCGCAGCTCTACGGCCTGGAAATCGAACCCGTCGAAGTGCTGGCCGACATCCTCGATGCCGCCGAACAGATGCAGTGCACCGAAATGATCGACGGCTACGGCGAACTGATGAACTACCGACTCGAATGGGAACGCGAAATGGCGGGGCAAAACCGCCTCAACTGAACGCCACCCCGCATCAGGCCGTCTGAAAACCCGTTTCCCCGTTTTCAGACGGCCTTTTCACCCCCTCCTCTGCGCCCGCACGGGAGAAGGAGCGCAGCTTCCGCCGTTTCAGACGGCCTCAAAAGACAGTCTGAAACCCGAAAGGCCGTCTGAAAGTGAAGTTGCAACGAAGTCAAAACCCGTTTCCCCGTTTTCAGACGGCCTGACGCTTCCCATACCGCCCGCGCCGCCTTTTCAGACGGCCGCAAACCGCACAGGCAAACAGACACCACGGAGAACCCTCATGCGGAAAACCTTCTCATGGCACACCGTGCGCGAATCCCGCGCCTTCAGTTTCGCCGCCTTCCTCTACCGCCGCTTCGACGAAGTGGACGTGCCGCAAGTGTCGGCCAGCCTCACCTTCACCTCCCTGCTCGCCCTCGTGCCCGTGCTGACCGTCGTCCTGTCCATACTCTCGGCCTTCCCGATGTACGACCGCCTGTCCGCCTCCGTGCTCGGCTTTATCGACGGCAACCTCGTGCCGCAGGGCGCGGGCGTCGTGCGCGAATACCTCGCGCGCTTCCAAAGCAACGCCGCCAACCTCACCGCCATCGGCATCGCCTTCCTCGTCGTCACCTCCGTTTTGCTCATCCGCACCATCGACCAAACCTTCAACCGCATCTGGCAGGTCAAAAACCTGCGCCCGCTGTGGATGCAGTTTCTCGTCTACTGGATGCTGCTCACCTTCGCCCCGCTCACCGTCGGCGCGGCCTTCTCCGTTTGGGAACTTCTGCTCTCGCACAGCAGCCTCGCCGCCCTGCCCGCTTGGCTTTCAGACGGCCTCAAAACCGCCGGCTCGCTCGCCCTCGACACCGCCGCCCTCTGGCTGCTCTACCACCTCGTGCCCAACCGCTACGTCCCCGCCCGCCACGCCCTCATCGGCGCCGCCCTCACCGCCGTCCTTCTCGATCTGCTGCGGCGCGGCTTCGCCTGGTACATCGGCACCTTCAACAGCTACACCCTCATCTACGGCGCCTTCGCCGCCGTGCCCGTCTTCCTCATGTGGCTCAACCTGCTGTGGATGCTCCTGCTGGGCGGTGCCGTCTTCACCTCCTCCCTGTCCTACTGGCAGGGCGACGCCTTCCGCCGCAGCTTCGGTGCGCGCGGCCGCTTCGACGACGTGTTGAAAATCCTCCTGCTGCTCAACCGCGCACAAAGCAGCGGACAAACCCTGCGCATCCAAGACTTCCGCCGCCACATCGACATGGGCTACGACGAATTGGGCGATTTGCTCGACAAACTCGCGCGGTACGGCTACATCTACCACGGCAACCTCGGCTGGGTACTCAAAACCACAGCCGCCAACATCCGCCTCGAAGAACTCTTCCAACTCTTCGTCTACCGCCCCGCTGCCGACCCCGGCGACTCCGTCGGCCAGGCCGTCTCGCAAATCATGACCCCCGGCCTCGAAAGCATGAACCTCTCGCTCGAAGCATTCGACCGCCGCACCCGGCCGCCGCAGGAGGCCGTCTGAAACACACCAAGCCGCCCGCACGCTTTCAGACGGCCTCCCGCTTCCTACCGCTTAAAAAAATTCCGCAACCGATTATCGGGCAAAACACTTGTTTACCTGTTACCGTTTTATGATACCGCACCGCCAAACCGATGATTTTAAGCAAATAGCATCGGAAGGCCGCATTAATGAAAGTATGGAAGCAGCATGACCTTTTCCCACACCGAAACCGCCAAACAACTCACCGTCCTCGCAGAAAACCTGCCCGATTTCCCCCTCGACCGCACCCTCACCTTCCGTATGGTGCGCCTCGCCGCCGAACGCCTCGGCACCAACCTCAACCAATGCCTCAAAGCCGAAGGCATCACCGAAAACCTCTGGTTCGCCCTGCTCTCGCTCTACGCCGCCCCCAACCGCGAAACCCTGCCCTCGCGCATGAGCGACCTGCTCTGCCTCACCCGCACCAGCGCCACCCGCCTGTCCGACGACATGGTCGCACGCGGCTGGGTCGAACGCGGCGGCAACGCCCAAGACCGCCGGCAAACCGTGCTGAAACTCACCGAAGAAGGCGAAGCATTCATCCGCCGCATGCAGCCGGAAATTACCGAAAAACGCAGCCCCATCTGGGCAGGCTTCGACGAAGCCGACCACCGCGAACTGCAACGCTTGCTCGGCAAACTGATCGACAACCTAGAAAGCCAAAACGCCGAAGCGCAGGAAGGACAGGAAGAAGAGGAAAACTAAACCCTGCCCCGCAGCAACACGGAGGCCGTCTGAAAAACCGGTTCGGACGGCCTCCGCCGTTTTGCATACCCACACAGGCAGGCGCCGCGCGGACGCAGAAAAGGCCGTCTGAAACCCTTACCCGTTTCAGACGGCCTCAACGCTTTCAGACGGCCTTCCCCACCAACTTATCCGCAGCCGCGCCGCCCAATCTCTGCCGCAACAGCGCTGCGGCCGCCCCGCCCTCCTGTCCGTGCGCCCGTGCCGCCGACAGAATCATCACCGCATCGAGCCAGCCGCCCGCGTCGGCAGAAACCTGCGTCAAATATCCGTCGCCGCAGCCGCAACGCCAGATGCGGCCGGTGTTCCGGTGGAAACACCACAGGCTGCCGTCGTCCGGGCTTTCGCCGAAGACAAGCAGCCCGTCGGCCTGTGCGAGGATTGCGTCGGCTTCGGCGGCAGGCAGTTCCGCCCAAATACCGTCCAACCAAAAACAAGCATCGGCCAGCGGCCCGATAAGCTCGGGCGTATAAATTGTCCAAGCCAGATACTGCACGCCGATATGTTCGTGGTAGGCACGCAGCACGGGCGGCAGCGGGCAGCCGATACGCCGTTCGCAGTCGGCCAAATCGGCGCGGGAAATGGGGAAAAACGAACGATCGCCTCCCCACAAATCCAAGTAGGCGCGGACGCACTGCGCCCACCAGGCCAAACGCGCCGCCTCGTCGGGCAGCGGCGGCAGAGTCAGGGGCGCGGGATGGTGCCGCGTTTGCGCCGTCGGCATTTCAGGCGGCGGCACAAAATAGGCGGACAACGCGGCCTGCCATTGCCCGTCGCCGACAGCGGCGGGCAGACTCTGCGCGATGCGGGCGAATACGGGCACGGACAGCCATGCGCGATAAGCAAAGCGCGCGCGCTCGCCGGCGGCTTGGACGATAAAACGGGCTTGTGGAGAAAACAGGGCGGAAAACGCCCCGTGCGGGACGGGATGGATAAGGACGGCAATCGTTTTGGGAATCAGGATCAGGCCGTCGCGCGGCATCTCGGGCAGGGCGGCGGCAAGGTCTTGCAGGGTATGGAACAGCCGCATCAGGGGCTTTCAGACGGCCTTGGCTTGCGCCGCTGCGCCATATTCTTGCCGATGCGCGCCAATTCGTCGGCGGGGATATGCGTTTTGCCCAGCTCGAACAAGCCTTCTTCCAAAACCAGATGCACGGCGTAGCCGTCGACAAAGGCTTGGAAGGCGGCGGCATCAGGGCGGTAGTGTTCGTCGGCTTCCAGCTTGGCAAACTCATCGGCCACCGCCGCCCAGTTGGCGTGTAGGACAACGTGCTGGCGCAGCAGCTCGTCCACGTCGGCCTGCGCCTGCGGCGCGTAACGCAGCAGCAGCGGGAAATAATCGAGTTCTTCGTCTTCGTGGTGCAGCGGCGCGGCAACGTCGAAATACTGCGCAATCTGGCGGATGGTGCGCAAGACGATGTCGTTGCGGCCGTTTTCGGCGATATAGCCGTCGAGCATGCCGACCTGTTCGCAGAAGCGGCGCACTTTGCCGTGGCAGGCGTAGAGCATTTCGATGGGTTCGTCGAAAGTGACGCTGCGGGTGTTGAAAAGGTTCATGTCTGTCGTCCCTTGCGGCCGTCCGAACAATTTTGCGCCGCCAATCTTATGCGGGCGGCGGCGTTTGGCGCTTTCAGACGGCCTGAATCTTTGGTTTGCGAAAGGCGCGGAGTATACGCCCTTCCGTGTGCCGCAAAAACAGAAACGGCCTGCCGGATGGCAGGCCGTCTGAAAATGCGCGGGGCTTATTTCAGGGTGATGTGGCCGAGCATTTGCGAGGAGTGGGCGGGGAAGGAGCAGTAGAACTCGTATTTGCCGCCGTCGGCGAATTTGCTTGTGTCGACGGTGACGCTGGTTTCTTCGCCGCCGCCGATCAGTTTGGTGTGCCCGATCACGCGCTCGTCGCCCGCTTTGACGTAGTCGCCGTCGGCGCCTGCGCCCGCGCCGTCTTTAATCACGGCCTGGGTGTCTTCGGCTTTGGAAATCACGATGTTGTGACCCATTGCGGTTTTCGGCATTTTGCCGGTGTGTTTCAGGGTGACTTTGAACTCTTTGCAGTTGGTTTTGTCGATAACCAGTTCTTTGGTGTTGAAGTTCATCATGTCGTCGGATTCGACCACGGTTTCGCACGCGCCGGCTGCGGCGGCAGGAGCTTCGGCGGATGCTGCGGGCGCGGCTTCGGAAGCGGCAGGCGCGGCGGGTTCGGCTTCGGAGGCGGCAGACGCGGGCGCGGCTTCGGCAGAAGCGGCAGGCGGCGCGGCGGGGGTTTCGGCCGGTTTGTTGTCGCCACACGCGCTCAGCGCCAGTGCGGCTGCGGAAATCAGTGCTAAGTATGCCTTCATGTTTCATCTCCTGATGATGTTAAAAAATAAGTCGGGGAAACAAAGGTCTGACTCTTGCTCCCGTTCCGCCTGCGGCCTCTGCGGCGCGGGCGTCAGAAGCGGAATCTACCACAAAACCCCAACGAAAGATAATTATTTTTGATATTTGCCCGCCAAACGGCGAAGAGCGGCGGCCAGTTGCGGATGGTGTTGCAGCTGCTCGGCGCTGCGGCGGAAACTTTCGGCGGCGGCGGCGCTCAGGCGCAGGCTGTTTTCTTTCGGCGGCGCGGCGGGCTTGGGCACGGTTTTGACGCGCACGCTTTGTATCAGATCGCTGTACTGCTGCAAGCGCGGCAGCAGGGCGGGGGCGATCATTTTCAGGCGCGAGGCGGCCATGTTGTTGGCGGCCAGCAGCACCAGCGCGCCTTCTTCGATGCAGGCCGTCTGAACGTGCGGATGCAGGTTGGCGGGCAATTCCTGTTTGACGATGTTATCGAGCTGCCGCCACGCTTTGGCGCTTTGCAGGAGAAATTGCAACTGCGGGTCGGCGTCGGAGGCAGCGGCGCGGCTGCCGCGTTTGCCGATTTGTTCCAAATCCATTTTCAGACGGCCTCCTGCGGCCTCTCGCCGCTTTGTTTTGCCGCTGCCGCGCCTTGGTTGGCCAAGGCATCGGCACGTTCGTTTTCAGGATGTCCGGCATGACCTTTGACCCATGTCCAGACGACGTCGTGTTCGGCGACGAGGCGGTCGAGTTCGCGCCACAGGTCTTCGTTTTTCACCGGCTGTTTGGCCGATGTTTTCCAGCCGTTTTTCTTCCAGCCGCGTATCCAGCTTTCCATGCCATTTTTGACGTATTGCGAGTCGGTGCAGATTTCGATGCGGCTTTTGCGTTTGAGGGCTTTGAGCCCTTCGATGACGGCGGTGAGCTCCATGCGGTTGTTGGTGGTGTCGCGCGCGCCGCCGCTGAGTTCTTTTTCGTGGCAGCCGTAGCGCAGCAGTGCGCCCCAGCCGCCCGTGCCGGGATTGCCTTTGCAGGCGCCGTCGGTGTAGAGGTAAACGGTTTGTTCCATGTCGGTATGCCCTGTTTTGCAGCGGCGGATTATAGCAGGCCGTCTGAAATGTGCTTTCAGACGGCCTCCGGGGTTCAATCGGGCAGCAGTTTGCCGGGGTTCATGATGTTGTGCGGGTCGAAGGCGGCTTTGACGGCGCCCATCAGCCGCAGTTCGGCCGCGCTGCGCACGCGGGGCAGCCAGTGGCGTTTGACGATGCCGACACCGTGTTCGGCGGCTATCGTGCCGCCGCAGGCGAGGACGTGTTCGTAAACGACGGTGTTGACGGCGTATTCATAGGCGTAGGCGTCGTTGCCTGTCGCGGCGGTCAGGAAGGTGTTGTAGTGCAGGCTGCCGTCGCCGAGGTGGCCGAAGAGGACGATGTCGATGCCCGCGAACGCTTGGCGCAGCGCGGCGCCGCAGCTGCCGACAAATTCGGCGACGCGCTCGATGGGCAGGGCGATGTCGTGTTTGATGCTGACGCCGAGACTGCGTTGGGCGGCGGAGATGTTTTCGCGCAGCGTCCACAGGGTTTGCCTTTCGCTTGCGGATTGGGCGAGGACGCTGTTGTCAAAGCCGTGTTGCAGCAGGTATTCGGCGAGCAGGCCGCCGAGGTCGTCGCGCGGTTCGGCGTCGGCCAGTTCGAGCAGGACGTGCCAGGGGGCGGAAACGGGGGCGGTGCTGCGGCTGTAGGCGGCGGAGAGTTCGAGGGCGCGGCTGCCGACCAGCTCGAAACTGGTGAGCCGCTCGCCGAAGCGTTGTTGCACGAGGGCGAGGAGTCCGACGGCGCGATCGATGCTGTCGACGCCGACCCAGGCGGTTTCGCAGGTTTGCGGCAGAGGGAAGAGTTTGAGGGTGGCGGCGGTGATGACGGCGAGCGTGCCTTCGCTGCCGATAAGGAGCTGGCGCAGGTCGTAGCCGGTGGTGTTTTTGTGCAGGGGGACGAGTTGGGAGACGAGTTCACCGTCGGGCAAAACAGCTTCGATGCCGAGGACGAGGTCGCGCATGGTGCCGTAGCGCAGGACGTTGAGGCCGCCGGCATTGCAGGCGATGTTGCCGCCGATCTGGCACGAGCCTTCGCTGGCGAGGCTGAGGGGAAACAGCCGCCCCGCTGCGGCGGCCGCCTGTTGGACGTTTTGCAGGATGCAGCCCGCTTCGACGGTGACGGCGTTATCGGCGGCGCTGATGCTGCGGATGCGGTTCAGACGGCCTAAGTTGAGCAGAACGCCGCCCTGCGGCACGGCCGCGCCGCACAGGCCGGTGTTGCCGCCCTGCGGGGTGACGGGAATGCGGTTTGCAAAGCAAAAGCGCATGATTTTTTGCACGGATTCGGTGCTTTGCGGCCGCAGCACCAATGCGGCTTTTCCCGTGTAGCGGCGGCGCTGGTCGGTGAGCAGGGCGTCGGCATCGCGCAGGATTTCGTCTTCGTGCAAAAGGGCGGCCAGTTCGCTGAGGTCGGCGGGCATAATCGTTTCCAAGGCTGTCGGGCAAAGCGGCGGATTATATAGCGGGACGCAATGGCACGCCTACCGCACGCCGTTCCGATTCGTGCCGCTGTTTTCAGAACAAAGGCGCAAAGGCCGTCTGAAACGTTCAGACGGCCTTTGCGCCATGCAAAACAGAGCGCCGAAGCGCTCTGTCGCAAAGGGAAAATCCCGATTATTTGCTGGCAGCAGCTTCGGAAGCGGCAGCTTCAACAGCAGATGCGGCAGCTTCGGTAGCAGATGCAGCGGCTTCAGTAGCTTCGGTTGCGGAAGCAGCGGCAGTTTCAGCCATGGAAGCGGCAGAAGCGGCGGCTTCGGAAGCAGCGGAAGCGGCAGCGTCAACGGCAGAAGCGGCGTTGTTTGCAGCGTTGTCGCCGCAAGCGGCCAGGAACAGGGACATCAGGGTAGCGGCCAAAAGAGATTTTTTCATTTTTAAAACACCTATTGCAAAAGATAAATTAACCAAAAACATCAGCAAATAATAACGCCCTACAACAGCGCTGCCGTTGCGGGCTTTTGCGGATTTATGCTGAACGGCCGCCATTATGCCTATCAGACCGTGCAAAATCAATCATACTTTGATTTGCGTCACATTCGTCGCTGTGCCGACGGGATAGTATCCGCCGTTTTCCGTCGGCACGTCAGAGCGCTGCCGCAAGCACGCAGGCGAAACCGCATTTCCCGTACGGCTCCAATAAAACCTTTTGGAAACATACTGTTTTATTTTTCACGCCGTCCTTGATCCCGTCCACCGCCCTCCCAAGCCCATCCATTCTGTTTTCCGGTAGCAAAAACGCAACAACATCCGCACATCCCCCGCAGAACACTCGGATCGCACCGTAAAAACGGGCCGAAATAAACCATCTGCGCCTGCGGCTTGATGATACAATGCGCGCTTTTACAACCTGTTCCGAAAGACAGCCATGATTAAAAAAGACACCGTTGTCGGCCTGCATTACCAAATGTTCGACGCCAACGACCAGCTCATCGATGAAACGCAGCAGCCCATCGTTTACCTGCACGGCGGCTATGACGGCATTTTCCCGCTGGTGGAAGAAGCCCTGCACGAGAAAAACATCGGCGACGAAGTAGATGTTGTGCTCCAACCCGACGACGCGTTCGGAGAGCAAGATCCCGAGCTGATCCGCATCGAACCGGCCGACGCTTTCCCCGCCGAAGTGAAGCCGGGCATGATGTTTGAAGCCGACATGCCCGACGGTGACGTGGTTATCTTCCGCGTGACCAATGTGGCCGAAGGCAAAGTGGTGGTCGACGGCAACCATCCGCTGGCAGGCATGAAAATCCGTTTCAAAGCGAAGGTGGACAGCATCCGCGAAGCGACAAAAGAAGAAACCGAGCACGGCCACGTCCACGGCCCGCACGGCCACCATCACTAAGCATTGCACCACACTAATAAGGCCGTCTGAAAAGTTTCAGACGGCCTTTTCTTTATATGCTCCGCCGCGTCTTTTTTCAGACGGCCTCGGACATATCGGCGTCTGCCTTAAAGCGGCTTTATTCCTAAGCGATTTCACGCATTTCGCCACCCAACGCGTCCAATTCGCGCAACGCCTTTTCCCAAGCCTCATCAAGCAGCGTGCAGGCCGCACCTTCGGCTTTGATGCCGAACTCGATATGCGGCGCAACACGGCTGCCGTCGGCTTCGGTGCGGCCGACGCTGGGCAGGCTGTATGTGCGGATACCCGCGTAATCGCGTTCGATACGCTCCATCAGCGGCGTGATGCGCGATTCGGGCAGGCCGAATATCCAAATACCGCGCCCGTCGCTGCGGAGGCGGTGGAAGCGGTCGGCGTAGCGGTTTTCCAGCACCCATTCGGCCATCGGGTGCGCCATCACGGGGAAGCCGGGCAGGAAGTAATGTTCGCGGATGGAAAATCCGGCGATATTGTTGAAACTGTTGGGGATGATGTCCGCGCCCTGCGGGAAGTCGGCCATTTTCAGGCGTTGGCGGTGTTCGGGAGAATCGGGGCTTTCACCGCGCTTGGCGGTAACACCCGCAATCAGTGCGGCGGCTTCGGGATGGCGCACCAGCGGCAGGCCGAGGGCTTCGGCAGCGGCCTGGCGGGTGTGGTCGTCGGGCGTCGAGCCTATGCCGCCGGTGACGAAGGCGGGCAGGCCGTCTGAAAAGCTGCGGGAAAGCTGCCTTACCAGCAGGCCGCGTTCGTCGGGCAGGTATTGCACCTGGTTGAGCTTGAGGCCGCGTGTTTCGAGCAGGTTTTTGAAAAAGGAGAAATGTTTGTCTTGGCGGCTGCCGTGCAGGATTTCGTCGCCGATAATGATGAGGTTGAAGCGGTTCATGGTTGAGGCCGTCTGAAAAAAGCGGGCATGATAGCAAGGCAGGCCGTTTGAAACAAAAAAGACTGCCGGTAAGCAGTCTTTTTTTTTCAGGTTTCGGCGGTTTAACCGCGTTTGAACAGGTTGCCGAATTTGCTGTTGAATTTGTCGACGCGGCCGGTGGTGTCGACGATTTTTTGGGTGCCGGTGTAGAAGGGGTGGCAGTTGGAGCAAACCTCGATGTTGAAGTTTTCTTTTTCCATGGCGGATTGGGTCACGAATTTGTTGCCGCAGGAGCAGGTAACGTTTACTTCGTGGTAATTGGGGTGAATGCCTTGTTTCATGTGAATGTCCTTTATGTTAGCGGGCACAGGGACTGTACCTGTGCTTCAATGCACCCTTGCGGGCAAGCGGCGGATTATCGCGCAGGCACTTGTTTTTTGCAAGCTTTATAGGAACGTTCAGGCCGTCTGAAAGCACGGTTTCGGGGTTTTCAGACGGCCTTTGCGTGCGGTGTTTAATAATGCGGCTAATCTAATAATGCGGCGGGATTTCGTCGCGCAGGCTGTAAGGCTCGGCTTCGCCGCTGCTTTTGTCTTGCAGCCGGCGGTAGAGCAGCTGCAGTTGCGACTGCTGCAAGTCGAGCGTTTGGCGCATTTGGGCGATGGTGTCGCTTAGGCGGGTAATCAAATCGTCCTGTAAGGCCGTCTGAATTTCCAGCTCGGTGATGCGGTGTTCCAAATCTTGAATGTCGTTCATTTACAATACCATGGCGGCAATCCAGCCGGCGATGGTCAGCGGGATGTTATAGTGGATGAAGGTGGGGATAACCGAGTCGCGGATGTGGTCGTGCTGGCCGTCGGCGTTCAAGCCCATGGTGGGGCCGAGCGTGGAATCGGACGCGGGCGAACCGGCATCACCCAGCGCGCCTGCCGTGCCGACAATCGCTACAGTGGCCAGCGGCGAGAAGCCAAGGCTGATGCACAGCGGTACATAAATCGCGGTGATAATCGGCAGGGTGGAAAACGACGAGCCGATGCCCATCGTTACCAAAAGACCGACCAAGAGCATGGCCAGCGCGGCCATGCCTTTGCTGCCGCCGAACATCTGCATGCTGCCGTCAACCAGCGGCCGGATGTGGCCGGTGGCCTGCATCACAGCAGCGAAACCCTGCGCGGCAATCATAATAAAGCCCACCATCGCCATCATTTTGATGCCCTCGCCGAACACGTCGTTGGCATCATGGCGTTTGACCACGCCCAGCGTCATGAATACGGCAAAGCCCACCATCGCGCCGAGCAAAAGCGCGTCTTTATAAACCAACTGGATGACAAAGCACACGGCAATCGCTACGGCAGCAACCAAGCTGCGGTAGGACGAGGGCGCGGGCGTGTCGGCGGCGCTTTGGTTGTCGGCCAAATCGATTTCTCTGCTTTGGTACACGCGCGGTTTGCGGAAACGAACAAAGGCGAGCAACAGCCCGACCACCATGCCCAGCGTAGGGATGGCCATCGCCTGCATCACGTTGATGTGTTTGACGTTCAGCCCCGCTTTTTCGATGTTGCCCAGCAGGATTTCGTTTAAGAAAATCGCGCCGAAGCCGTAGGGCAGAAACATATAGGTTGTAACCAGGCCGAAGGTTATCACGCAGGCAATCAGGCGGCGGTCGACTTTTAGGCGGTTAAACACCAGCAGAAGCGGCGGGATAATCATCGGGATAAAGGCGATGTGGATGGGGACGACGTTTTGGCTCATCACGCCCATCGCCAGAATCAGCAGCAGCAGCCCCCATTTGAGTTTGCCCGCGTCCGATTCCGAGCGGTTGAGTTTGCGCACCACCGCACCCGCCAGCTGCTGCGGCAGGCCGGAATGGGTAATCGCCATCGCAAACGCGCCGAGCATGGCATATGAAAGCGCGATTTTCGCGCCGCCAGAGAGGCCGGTTTGAAACACGGTGATGATGCCTTCCTGCACCACTTTGTCGTCCGCCATCACGTCGGCAAGCGGCATGCCGGCCAAAAGCCCGCCGACAAACGCACCGATGGTGAGGCTCAACACAACGTGTACGCGCAAAAGCGACAGCGCGAGCATCACAATTACGGCAATCACAACAGCATTCATGGTTTTCTCCTTTCAGACGGCCGTCTGAAAAAACAGCAATCCCTGCCACCGCTTCGGCGGTGCGGCAGAACTTGTTTTCAGACGGCCTGAATTGTCAACATTTTGCAAATATTAACATAACAATATTGGCAGCAACAACATGAAACCGTCCGAATGTGGGATTCGGCAGGCAGAGGCCGTCTGAAAACCGTAAAAAACCGCATAAAGCCATCGGCTTTATGCGGTTTTGGCGAAACCGGATTATTTCAGCTTGGTTTCTTTGTACATAACGTGTTTGCGGGCAACGGGATCAAATTTTTTGATTTCCAGCTTGCCGGGCATGGTACGTTTGTTTTTGGTTGTGGTGTAGAAGTGGCCAGTACCGGCACTCGATTCCAGTTTGATTTTATCGCGCATAGCAGTAATTCCTTAATCGAAAATCTTCAAAATCAAGCTTCGCCGCGCGCGCGCAGATCGGCCAAAACGGCATCGATGCCGAGCTTGTCGATGGTGCGCAATGCTGCATTGGATACGCGCAGGCGCACCCAGCGGTTTTCACTCTCAACCCAAAAACGGCGTGTTTGCAAGTTAGGCAAAAAACGGCGTTTGGTCTTATTATTGGCGTGCGACACGTTGTTGCCACTCATCGGGCGTTTTCCGGTCACTTTACAAACTCGTGCCATGGTTTAACTCCAAACTTCTGAAAAAGTAAAACGCGGTTTATACCACAAACCCGCAATCCGCAGCAAGCACACATTTTTTCCGCACGCCGTTTGTGCCGGGCAAACCGATGAAAATGTGGCTTTTTATCCAAACACCCTTCCCCCGCGCTTTTGCACGCATTCTTTTCAGACGGCCTCATGCAAAACCAGAGGCAGGATTTCGCAACCCTTTTCCGATACCGACAAAAAACCGCCGCGCCCGTCGTGCCAGTCGGGCAAGACGTAGCGCGTAACGGTTCGGCTGCCGCAGGTGTGACGGTGAACGGCCGGGCGGTGGGTGTGGCCGTGGATCAGGATTTCGGCCTGCGGATGCCGCGACAGGGCTTGGCAGACGCCTTTTTGCGTCACGTCTGAGATGCTGCCCATGCCGATTTCGCGTTTGCGCTTTTTGCTGGCGGCACGCATATCGGCAGCGATTTTCCTGCGCCATTTCTGCGGCAGCGACAGCAGGATTTTCTGCACGGCTTGATTGCGCATGACGCGTCGGAAATGTTGGTAGGAGGTGTCGTCGGTACACATTTCGTCGCCGTGGGAAATCAGGCAGGTTTTGCCGTAAAGCACCAATTCTTCCGTCTCGGGCAGCAGAGTCATGCCTGCGGCAGCGGCGTATTTTTTGCCGAGCAGGAAATCGCGGTTGCCGCAGATGAAATAAACGGGCGTATGGGCGGAAAAAGCTTTCAGCGCCGCCGCCGCGTCCTGCGCCGCCTTGTCGGGCATATCGTCGCCCAGCCAGGCTTCAAATAGGTCGCCCAATATATAGAGCGCGTCGGTATCGTTTTCCCAGCCGCGCAGCGCCTGCGCGAACAGGCGGTTGAGGTCGGGCGTGTCGTCGGATAGGTGGAGGTCGGCGATGAAAACGGTGCGGCGCATGAGGTGGTTTGTCGGACAAAACGGCGGCGATTATATAGCGGAACGGTTTGGCGCGCCTGCGGCGAAGGCCGTCTGAAAGCGCAGTTTCAACAAAATTAAAACGGCAGGCAACGGGTGCAGAAAGGCCGTCTGAATGTTTCAGACGGCCTTTCTCCCGTTTCGGCAATAGCGGCGACAAGATTAGTTGAACAAGTCGTTCACTTTGTCTTCCACCTTGTCCCAAAACGATTTCTTGCGCGGGGTTTGGCTGCGGTCGAGGCCGGTGGAGATTTTTTCAAATTCTTCCAGCAGCTCTTTTTGGCGGTCGGTGAGATTGACCGGGGTTTCGACGACAACATGGCAGTAGAGGTCGCCAACAGCGCCCGAACGCAGGGATTTGATGCCTTTGCCTTTGACGCGCATGCGGCGGCCGGTTTGCGTTTCTTTCGGGATGGTGAGTTTGACTTTGCCTTCGAGGGTGGGCACTTCCACTTCGCCGCCGAGTGCGGCGACGGTGAAGCTGACGGGCAGTTCGCAATGCAGGTCAACGCCGTCGCGCTCGAAGATTTTGTGCTGTTTCACATGGACGGCAACGTAGAGGTCGCCTGCGGGTGCACCGTTGCGGCCGGGTTCGCCTTCGCCGGAGAGGCGGATGCGCTGGCCGTCGTCGATACCGGCGGGGATGTTGACTTCGACGGTTTTGCTCGCTTTCACGCGGCCTTCGCCGCGGCATTTGACGCAGGGGTCTTTGATTTCTTTGCCGCTGCCGTGGCAGGCGGGGCAGGTTTGCTGCATTTGGAAGATGGCCTGGCGGATGTGGACGGTGCCCGTGCCGCGGCAGGTGGAGCAGGTGGTGGCCGACGTGCCGGGTTTGGCGCCGCTGCCGTGGCAGACGTCACAGTCTTCGTAGGTCGGTATGGTGAAGCGTTTTTTCACGCCCTGCGCCGCTTCTTCGAGGCTGATTTGTACGTCGTACTGCAAATCCGCGCCCTGATAGCTCTGCTGGCGCGAGGCTCCGCCTCCGCCGCCGAACATCTGACTGAAAATGTCGCTGAAATCGAAGCCCTGTGCGCCGCCGAAGCCGCCGAAACCTCCGCCGCCGAAGCCGCCCGCGCCCTGCTCGAAAGCGGCGTGGCCGTATTGGTCGTACATGGCGCGTTTTTCTTTGTCGGACAAGGTGTCGTAGGCTTTTTGCACTTCTTTGAATTTTTCTTCGGCCGCTTTGTCGCCGGGGTTGCGGTCGGGATGGTATTTCATCGCCAGCTTGCGGTAGGCTTTTTTGATTTCGTCGTCGGTGGCGCTGCGGGCGACGCCGAGTGTTTCGTAAAAATCGCGGTTGCTCATGGTTGTGTTTTTGCGGGTAGTTTGGAACGGCGC
This sequence comes from Neisseria sp. WLZKY-1, assembly GCF_046546535.1. Taxonomy (NCBI): domain Bacteria; kingdom Pseudomonadati; phylum Pseudomonadota; class Betaproteobacteria; order Neisseriales; family Neisseriaceae; genus Neisseria; species Neisseria sp. WLZKY-1. The sequence continues at coordinate 9,647 of NZ_JBKGTW010000001.1, read as the reverse complement.
GGTAGGTATGGGCGGCCGTCTGAAAATTAAAGCAGGCCGTCTGAAAATTGTCGCTGCACGCGGCGGCATTGTGTTTTCAGACGGCCTCTGCGGGATTTGGTTTGAAAACGCGGGCTTTAAGAACGGCTGCGGTCTTCGATGCGGCGGTTTGTGCCGTTTTCAGACGGCCTGCCGTCCACCGTGTGGAAATCGCCTTCGATAATGTCGTCGTCCGCGCCGCCGCGCCGTGCTTGGCCGAAGCCGCCGAACTGCGCCGCGCCCTGCGCCTGTTCCACCGGCGAGCCGCCTTTGAAGGGCAGCATCAGCAGCACGGCAAGCACGGTGGACACAAAACCCGGGCTGATGAGCAGCATGGCGGCCACGGCATAGCGCACCGGCCACAAAAGCTGGTAGGCCGACACTTTGCCGCCGCCGCGCACGGCCGCCGCCGCCAGCAATACGCCCGACAGCCCCATGCGCCGCAGCATGAACACGCCCGCCATCGCGCTGAGCGCCATCAGCAAGATAGCGGGCGCCGCGCCGATTCTGCCCGCCACTTGGGCGATCGACAGAATTTCCAGCACGATGAAAACAAGAAAACCGATACCGGCGTTCCGCATAGTTTGTCCTTTGTAATGAGTGGTTGCGGGGGCGAAACATACAGACAAAAGCGGCGATTTCAACGCAGAAGCGCGACAATGGGCGGTAAAAAAAAGTAAAGCAGCGCGGTGGGAAACGCGGTGCAGGAGGCCGTCTGAAAGCGCGGCGCAAACGGCATCGGGCGGCGCGGCGCAGCGGCGTCTGCATTCCGCGTCTGCCCGTATGCCCTGTTCACGGGCTCAGCGGCTTTTGCTATGCTTTGCGCCATGAAAACACCGCTTCCCACCCCACTCAAAACCTTCTCCGCCGCCGCTCTGCTCCTGCTCGCGGCCTGCGCCTCCCAATCCCCTTCCGACGGCTACTACCGCGTCCGCCCGGGCGACACGCTGCACCGCATCGCCGCCCGCGTCGGCCAGTCGCCCGCCACGCTGGCCAAATGGAACAAACTCAGCGACCCGTCGAAAATCACCGTCGGCCAGATGCTGCGCGTCGGCAAAAACGCCCCGCGCACGTCCGATACCGCCGCAGGCCAAAGCCGTCCCGTGCCGCAAACCAACAAACTCTCCATGCACCTGCCCAGCGCCAATCCCGTCCTCGCCCGTTTCGGCGGCGCGAACAAAGGCGTCGATTTCGCAGGCAGCGCGGGCGACCCTGTGAAAGCCGCCGCCGCGGGCAAGGTGCTCTATGCGGGCAACGGCGTGCGCGGCTACGGCAACCTCGTCCTCATCAGCCACGGCGGCGGCGTGCTCACCGCCTACGCCCACAACGACAAACTCTTGGTACAAAAAGACCAAACCGTGCGCGCGGGCGACACCGTGGCGCTGATGGGCAGCAGTGATGCCGAACGCGTGAAACTGCATTTCGAAGTGCGCGCCGCAGGCAAGGCCGTCAATCCCGAAAACTATCTGCCGCCGCTGCCTGCGTCCGCCGCGCCGACACCCGTCCCCTTCCCCGTTCCCGCCGCACCGGCGCAAACCGTTGCCGCAGAAACCGCCGTCGCCGCCGAAACGGAGGAACCGCCGCCCGCACCCGCTGCGGAAACGCCTGCGGCGGAGTGAGTTTCCGCAAGGGCGCAAGAGGCCGTCTGAAAGCGCGTTCCGCCCGCCGCACCTGCTTTCAGACGGCCTTTCTGCGGCTGTCTTTCCCCCGCCAAATCCGCTAGAATGCGTTTTTTCAAAAAGGAAAAACCATGCGTTACCTGCTCCCCCTCGCCCTCCTCGCCGCCCTGTCCGCCTGCTCTTGGGAAACCTACCAAAACAGCGAAGGCCGCACCGCGCTGCGTCAGAAATACCCCGCCGGAACAGGCGTCGCCTATCAGGACGGCACCTACTCGCGCAATATGCGCAACAACCAATACCGCCCCGAACAACACGCCGTTCTGCCCGCCCGCAGCGGTCAGGAACAGGAAGTACGCGGCACGCACTGGGAAAAAATCCGCCCGCAATAAGCCGCCCCGCGGCACAAAGGCTGTCTGAAACCGTTTTTTCAGACAGCCTTTCCCCGTTTCCCGCCGTCCGAAGCCGCAAGCCGTTTAAGACGGCCTTCCCCTTATCCGCACAATCTGCAAAGAGAGAGATGCCCATGAACCGTCCCAACCTTCACATCGTCATTCTCGCCGCCGGCAAAGGCACGCGCATGTATTCCAAAATGCCCAAAGTGCTGCACCAAATCGGCGGCCGCCCCATGCTCGAGCGCGTCATCGACACCGCCGCCGCGCTCAATCCCGCCCAAATCATTGCCGTCATCGGCCACGGCAAAGAGCAGGTGCTCGACACCATCAAACGCGACATCGCATGGGTCGAACAAACCGAGCAGCTCGGTACCGGCCACGCCGTCAAAACCGCCCTGCCCCACCTGCCCGACAACGGCCTCACCCTCGTACTCTACGGCGACGTACCCCTTACCGACACCGCCACCCTGCAAACCCTGCTCGATGCTGCAGGCAAAGAAGTTGCCCTCCTGACCGACCTGCCCGACGACCCCGCAGGCTACGGCCGCATCGTGCGCGACGAAGCAGGCAAAGTGATTGCCATCGTCGAAGAAAAAGACGCCGACCCCGCACAAAAAACCATCAAAGAAACCAACACCGGTATTCTCGTCTTGCCCAACAAATATCTGGCAGGCTGGCTCAACCGCCTCTCCAACGGCAACGCCCAAGGCGAATATTACCTCACCGACCTCATCGCCATGGCCGTAGCAGACGGCATCGCCGTACACCCCGTACAAGTGCGCGCCTCCCATCTGGCCGCAGGCGTCAACAACAAAGTCCAGCTTGCCGAACTCGAACGCATCTTCCAAGCCGAGCAGGCCGCCGATCTGCTCAAAGCCGGCCTCACCCTGCGCGACCCCGCCCGCTTCGACTTACGGGGCCGTCTGAAACACGGCCAAGATGTCGTGATAGACGTCAACGTCGTGCTCGAAGGCGAAGTCGAGTTGGCCGACGGCGTGGAAATCGGCGCAAACTGCGTCATCAAAAACGCCAAAATCGGCGCAGGCACAAAAATCGCCGCCTTCTCCCATCTCGAAGACTGCGAAATCGGCGCCGCCGCCCACATCGGCCCCTACGCCCGCCTGCGCCCCAACGCCCGCCTTGCCGACGGCGTACACATCGGCAACTTCGTCGAAGTCAAAAACGCCACCCTCGGCGAAGGCAGCAAAGCCAACCACCTCACCTACATCGGCGACGCCACCGTCGGCCGCAAAACCAACATCGGCGCCGGCACAATCGTCGCCAACTACGACGGCGTCAACAAACACCACACCGTCATCGGCGACGAAGTCCGCATCGGCTCGAATACCGTACTCGTCGCCCCCGTAACCGTAGGCAGCCGCGCCACCACCGGCGCAGGCAGCGCGATTACCCAAAACTGCCCCGAAGGCAAACTCGCCCTCGCCCGCGCCCGCCAAACCATAATCGAAGGCTGGGTGCGCCCCGAAAAAGAACGCAAATAGGGTTTCAGACGGCCTCCGATGCGGGTGCAACGCAGCAAAAGGCCGTCTGAAAGCGCAGCTTCAACGAAGTGAAAAACCTGTTTCCCCCTTTCGCCCCGCGGCCGTCTGAAAGTCAGCGGCGCGGGTTTTACCAACGGAGCAGCCGCTCCAATCTGATACTAAGGAACTTTTATGTGCGGTATCGTCGGCGCAGTGCGCGCCAATCATAATGTTGTCGATTTTTTAACAGACGGCCTCAAACGCCTCGAATACCGGGGTTACGACTCCTCCGGCATCGCCGTTTACGCCGAAGGCAAAATCAAGCGCGTGCGCCGCGTCGGCCGCGTGCAGCTGATGGAAGACGCGGCGCGTGAAAAAGGGCTGTTCGGCCACACCGGCATCGGCCACACGCGCTGGGCAACCCACGGCGGCGTCACCGAGCCCAACGCCCACCCCCACATCTCCGGCGGCAACATCGCCGTGGTGCACAACGGCATCATCGAAAACTTCGAAGCCGAGCGCGAACGCCTGCAAGGCTTGGGCTACACCTTTGAATCGCAAACCGATACCGAAGTCATCGCCCACAGCATCAACCACGAATACACGCAAAACGGCGGCGACCTGTTTGCCGCCGTACAAACCGCCGCCGCACGTTTTCACGGCGCATACGCCATTGCCGTGATGGCGCAGGATCGGCCGTCTGAAATGGTCGTCGCCCGCATGGGCTGCCCGCTTTTGGTGGCATTGGGCGACGATGAAACCTTTATCGCCTCCGACGTATCGGCCGTGATTGCCTTTACCCGCCGCATCGTTTATCTCGAAGACGGCGACATCGCCCAAATCGGTTCAGACGGCATCCGCCGCCTGATTGACAAAACCGGCAACGAGGCCGAGCGCAAAGTCAAAGTGTCCGAACTGTCGCTGGCCTCGCTGGAACTCGGCCCATACAGCCACTTCATGCAAAAAGAAATCCACGAACAGCCGCGCGCCATCGCCGACACCGCCGAAGTGTTCATCGACGGCGGCTTCGAGCCGGAAAACTTCGGCGCGGCCGCACGCGAGGTGTTCGGCAAAATCCGCAGCATCAAAATCCTCGCCTGCGGCACGTCCTACTACGCTGCACTCACCGCCCGCTACTGGCTCGAATCCATCGCCAAAATCCCCACCGATGTCGAAATCGCCAGCGAATACCGCTACCGCGACGTGATTGCCGACCCCGAGCAGCTTGTCGTAACTATCTCGCAATCGGGCGAAACCCTCGACACGATGGAAGCCCTGAAATACGCCCAATCGCTCGGCCAAAGTCACAGCCTGTCGGTGTGCAACGTGATGGAATCCGCCCTGCCGCGCGAAAGCGAATTGGTGCTGTACACCCGCGCCGGTGCGGAAATCGGCGTCGCCTCCACCAAAGCCTTCACTACCCAGCTGGTCGTCTTGTTCGGTCTGGCCGTAACCTTGGGCAAACTGCGCGGCTTCGTGTCCGAAGAACAGGCGCGCGGCTACCTCGACGAATTGCGCCAGCTCCCCAGCAGCATCCAGCACGCGCTCAACCTCGAGCCGCAAATCGCCGCTTGGGCGCAAAAGTTTGCCAAAAAAGACAGCGCCCTGTTCTTAGGGCGCGGCATCCACTACCCGATTGCCCTCGAAGGCGCGTTAAAACTCAAAGAAATCACCTACATCCACGCCGAATCCTACCCCGCAGGCGAGCTCAAACACGGCCCCTTGGCGCTGGTTGACGAAAATATGCCCGTAGTCGTCATCGCACCCAACGACGCGCTGTTGGACAAAGTCAAAGCCAATATGCAGGAAGTCGGCGCGCGCGGCGGCGAATTGTTTGTCTTTGCCGATTTGGACAGCAATTTCACCGAGTCCGACGGCGTACACGTTATCCGCACCCCGCGCCACGTCGGCGTACTCTCGCCGATTGTGCACACCATCCCCGTACAGCTTCTTTCCTACCACGCCGCCCTCGCACGCGGCACCGACGTGGACAAGCCGCGCAACCTGGCCAAATCGGTAACGGTGGAATAAGGTACGGAAAGGCCGTCTGAAAACTTTTGAGACATGGTTTCAGACGCCCTCCGACACAAGCGCAAGGCCGTCTGAAAAAAGAAAACCGCTTTTCAGACGGCCTTTATCCTTATTCCTTATAGAGAGACCGCACCATGCAGCGACACCTCGACGACTTATACCGCACACTCACCACCCGCAACCTGCGAATAGACGAATCCGCGGGCAACGGTTTGACATTTCCGCCGTTTGGACGCTGCGCCATCCCGCCGCACCCGCCGCCGTCCGCCTGATATTCGAAGGCATGGGCAAGCTGTCCGCGTTGCCGATAGAACAAAGCTACGGCTGCCACGTCGAAAACGCCCCTCATCTTTCACTGTATTTTTCCAAAAACAACCCCATGCAATGGCGGCGCGATTTGGCCGCATTCGCCGACACGCTTGAACAAACCGTTTTCAGAAACGTCATTCCCGCACAGGCGGGAACGGCTTCTGGCAGCACAAAGGCCGTCTGAAAAGCAGCAGTCAGGTCGTCACCCTGCGACACGCAGTTTCACCGTTTCAAGCAAAGGCCGTCTGAAAACCCTTTAAACATAGTTTGAACTTCGCTGAATCTCCACTTCAAACAGCCTTTCAACGGCAAAAAATATTTTTCACAAACAGCCTCCCACCGCTCCGCTTCAGTTTGAGAAAACCCCCTCAAAATGCCATAATGCCGCCCGTTTGCAACAGACCGTCCGCCGACGGACAACAGCCATGAACATCACCGTTATCGGCGCAGGCGCGTGGGGCAGCGCACTGGCCGTACACTTCGCCCGGCACGGCAACTGCGTTTCCCTGTGGACGCGCAGCCGCGAACAAACCGCCGCCATGCAGGCCGAACGCGAAAACAAACGCTACTTCCCCGGCTTCCCCTTCCCCGACGCACTGACCGTGCACGCCGACCCCGCCGCCGCCCTGAACGGCAGCGACCTTGTTCTGATCGTCACCCCCGTTGCCGGACTGCGCAACGCGGCGGAACAAATCAAAGCAGCAGGATTCGGCAGCTTGCCCGTTCTCGCCGCCTGCAAAGGTTTCGAATTGTCCACCGGCCTGCTGCCCCATCAGGTCTTGCGCGAAGTACTGCCCGAAAACGACAAAACCGGCCTGCTCTCCGGCCCCAGTTTCGCGCAGGAACTGGCGCAGCAACTGCCCTGCGCCGTCGTCCTCGCCGCCGAAAACGAAGCCTGGATAAGCAGCCTCGCCCGCGAACTCAACACCACCGTCCTGCGCCTCTACGCCAACACCGACACCGTCGGCGTTGCCGTCGGCGGCGCAGTGAAAAACGTCATGGCCATCGCCACCGGCCTTTCAGACGGCCTCGAATACGGCCTCAACGCCCGTGCCGCACTGATTACACGCGGCTTGGCAGAAATTACCCGCCTCGCCGTCGCCATGGGTGCGCAGCAGAAAACCATGATGGGGCTGGCCGGCATGGGCGACCTCATCCTGACCTGCACCGGCGCACTCTCGCGCAACCGCAAAGTCGGACTCGGCCTTGCCGCGGGCAAACCCCTGCCCCAAGTCCTCGCCGAAATCGGCCACGTCGCCGAAGGCGTGCCCGCCATCGACGAAGTCCTGCGCGCCGCCCACCGCCACGACATCGACATGCCCGTCACCCAAGCCCTGCACAGACTCGTGCGCGGCGAAACCACGGCACACGACGCTGCCGAATGCCTGATGCTGCGCGAAACCAAACCCGAGTAAACCGAAAAAGGCCGTCTGAAACTTTCAGACAGCCTCAGGAGCCGAACATGAACAAACCATTGGACAAACTCGAAGCCCGCGTCTACCAGCTGTCGCAGAAATTCGAAACCCTGCTCAGCGAAAGCCGCAAACAGCAGCTTGAAAACGTCCGCCTCAAAGCCGAACAGAAACGCAAAGACGACCAGCATCAGGCCGCCGTCGACGAATTGAGCGAAGCCCTGTTGGTGCAGGTCGGCAAACTGAAAGAAGACCTGCAAAGCAAAATCGACGCCCTGAGCGCCGAAAACCAAACCTACCGCGCCCTCCTGGCCGACACCGCCGCCGAACTGCGCCGCCTGTCCGGCCGCCTGCCGCAGGAGAGGCCGTCTGAAACCGCCGCACACAACCCGGGAGCAGAACCATGAGCAGCATCGAACAAATCCCCGTCTCCGTCATGGGGCGCACATTCAGCATCGGCACCCCCGCCTCCGAAAAAGACACCCTCTTGCAGGCGCTCGACATGCTCAACAAAAAAATCGAAGCCGTGGAAAGCGGCGGACGCATCGTCGAAAGCGACAAAATCATCATCATCGCCGCCCTCAACGTCGTCCACGACCTGCTGAAAATGTCGATGAAAGACGGTTTGGCAATAGGCGAATTTGAGCGTAGAATAACCCATATGACAGAGGTGTGCGACAAAGCACTGGCCAAAGTGCCTTGACAACCAACCTCCACCCCCTTTTCCCTGCGGCGAGCGCCAAGGCATACATTCCTTTGAACCAATAAGTTCGCTTCAGGTTGTCGGGAGATGCAGCAGGCGCGAGCGTTCCTACGGGAAACGCACCCGAAGCTGCCCGAGACAGCCGCCTTGTTTGACAAGGTTCAAGCGGATTGAGCCGAAACGCCGCCCGCGGGGAATCCCTAAAAAAGCACCGAATCCATACGGTGCTTTTCCTTTTCCCACACTTTATCCCGACCCGCAGGATTCTCCTGCACTTCAGATTGACAGTCTTCCGATAAGACACTAAAATCCACAACTTTCTATATCTCTTTGGATCAATCCTTATGAAAACCTTTTCAGCCAAACCGCACGAGGTGAAGCGCGAATGGTTTGTGATCGACGCGGAAGACAAAGTTCTGGGTCGCTTAGCAGCCGAAGTTGCCAGCCGCCTGCGCGGCAAACACAAGCCCGAATACACTCCGCACGTCGACACCGGCGACTACATCATCGTCATCAACGCCGACAAACTGCGTGTAACCGGCGCCAAATTCGAAGGCAAAAAATACTACCGCCATTCCGGCTTCCCCGGCGGCATCTACGAGCGCACTTTCCGCGAAATGCAGGAACAGTTCCCCGGCCGCGCTTTGGAAAAAGCCGTTAAAGGCATGCTGCCCAAAGGCCCTTTGGGTTATGCCATGATTAAAAAACTGAAAGTGTATGCTGGTGCCGAACACGCACACGCCGCACAACAGCCCAAAGTTTTGGAATTGAAATAAGGACGCAACATGAACGGTAAATACTACTACGGCACAGGCCGCCGCAAAAGTTCGGTTGCCCGCGTATTCCTGCAAAAAGGCAGCGGCCAGATTATCGTAAACGGCCGTCCCGTCGACGAATTCTTCGCCCGCGAAACCAGCCGCATGGTCGTGCGCCAGCCCTTGGTTCTGACTGAAAATGCCGAATCCTTCGACATCAAAGTCAACGTCACCGGTGGCGGCGAAACCGGCCAGTCCGGCGCCATCCGCCACGGCATTACCCGCGCGCTGATCGACTACGACGCCGCATTGAAATCCGCGCTGTCGCAAGCCGGTTTCGTTACCCGCGACGCCCGCGAAGTGGAGCGTAAAAAACCGGGTCTGCGCAAAGCACGCCGCGCCAAACAGTTCTCGAAACGTTAATCCGTTTTCTGCAAAAACCCTGCTTTTCCGGCAGGGTTTTTGTTTCCGTATTTTAAAACCGGCAGGCCGTCTGAACGTACGGGTTTGATAAGTTTGAACGGCCGCAGCCTGCCGCGAACAGCAGGCCGTCTGAAAACACCAGACGGCCAACAGTGCGCCAAAATAAAAAATGCTGCGCCTTAGCTCAAAGAGGGTCGGTTTTCTACGGCATTAAAAATGACAAGAAAACCAGCACCGTACTGCCTGTACTATCTGCGGCTTGCTGCCTTGTATCTTTTTTATTTTGACTCACTAGGGACTGTTGACATTCAATTTTTCACAGTATCATACAGATATGACCAGATATACCCTATCCGATGCCCAGTGGACAGCCATCGAACCGCTTTGTCCGGGTAAACAAACCGACCCGGGTAAAACCGCCAAAGACAACCGCCTGTTTCTTGAGGCCGTACTGTGGATAGTCCGCACCGGCAGTCCGTGGCGCGATCTGCCACAGGAGTTCGG